>JAHEZE010000105.1:0-1781 GCA_023251235.1 Sphingobacteriales bacterium
AGGTTCTTAATGATCCAAAAAACAATATGGTTTCCCGCTGATATCTGATTTAAGTTTATTATTCTAACATTTTATTTATGCCCAATCAATCATCCCGTCGTGAATGGATAAAAACAACTTCTACACTGGTAGCCGGTATCGGTATTGCTCCCCATCTTTTTGCAACAGAAAGAGAAAGATACAGGGCAGCAGGAATTATTTTATTGAACAGTAATGAAAATGCTTATGGCCCCTCACCAATGGCCAGAAAAGCAATAATAGAAGCGAATGCAAAATCCAATCGCTATCCTGATGATTATATAACTCCCTTCAAGAAAAAAATTGCATCACATTGGAAGGTGAACACAGAAAATATTTTACTTGGAGCAGGTTCATCAGAAATTATCGGTTTATCTGCCATTTATGTTTCAGCTAACAAAGGACATATTATCGTTGGCGATCCTTCTTATAAGGTCTGGAACGGACAAGCAGAAAGTTTCGGGCTTTCCATTAATCGTATTTCATTAAATCAAACCCGGGTGCATGATCTGGATAAAATGCTCAGCAGTATTACCAATGAAACAAGCATGGTATATATCTGCAATCCGAATAACCCGACAGGTACATTAAATAAAGTGGATGAATTAAGAAATTTTGCCGAGGAAGCTTCAAAGAAAACTTTTGTTTTTATTGATGAAGCTTATACAGAATATGCAGGCTTGCCTTCCTTAGCAGATTTAGCAGTCAGCAATAAAAATATTCTGGTGGCAAAGACTTTTTCTAAAATATATGGACTGGCCGGAGCAAGAGTGGGCTATGCTATTGCCCATCCTGATACTATAAATTCATTAAGCAAATACCAGCCATGGCCCGATGCAAATGTAAGTGTGGTATCGGCTCTTGCCGCTTCCGCATCATTAGATGATCTATCTTTTGTTCAATCCTGCAAAGAAAATGCAGCTAAAGCAAGGGAACTTTGTATTTCAACTTTTGCTAATCTAAAGTTTGATTACATTCCTTCACAAACCAATTTCATTTTATTTAATATAGATAAAATAGGCGCAGCCTTTACCCAAAAGATGCAGGCCAAAAATATTTTTGTTCAATACCGTGATCATTTCGGCGGCAAATGGTGCCGGGTGAGTATGGGTACCCTGGAAGAAATGCAGTCCTTCTGTAATGCTTTAAAAGAAATTGCTTAAATAATATTTACATACCGGGAAACCATGGTCTGCCAATTCCTGCTCTGAAAGGCCATGGAATGGAAACAAGAATGATGAGCAAAGCGATCAGGTAAAACCAAAATGCTGCTTTATATTTCAACAGTTTGGCCTTGCCTCTTGCGATGGTAATAAGAATGATTGCAATAAGCATTCCAGCAAAATGTTCTACGGCAAAAAACCGGTGAACATTATCTTTCATTACTTCAGAGAACCCAAGGTTTCTTATCAGATTCAAGCCTTGTCCTCCGCTATACCATTGATAAAACCCGAGGATGAGGGTGGTATGTGCAGCAATCATTAACCACAAACTTGTTTTTTTGATCCCAATCTTTTTTGTCATTGCCTGGATAAGTGCAACTAATAATAAAACAAGAATTACCCAACGCAGAACATTGTGGAGATGAAGCAGTCCGTTGTACATAAAAATTAATATTTCCAGCAAATCTAAGGCCGGCAATACTCCTTACAAAATCTAAACACAATTACAACGAAAAGCTATTTTCCGCCATTTGCTTGCAGATCGGCCAAACAATTTGCATCAAGGGAAGGAATATCAGCAAAACTCTGTGGAATTGATTC
>JAHEZE010000105.1:1881-10927 GCA_023251235.1 Sphingobacteriales bacterium
CTTCTTAAAAAATCCCCGGATGAATTACCCGGATTATTATGATAAGTGTAATTGGAACCTCCACCTCCGGATGATGCAGCATGCGGAACACTGGTTTTTTTACAGGCAAGAACTATCAAAGAAAAAATGAGGAATGGATAAATAATACTTTTCATAAAATGAGCTTAAATTCCAGCTCAAATATAAAGTGTATACTACAGGCAAACCAATGATAATATATTGGGAGAACAATGACAACTGTCAGCTATTCCACCCAATCGGCAATAAATACATTGGTATCTCTTGTTCCCCCGTTATTCCTGTTGCTGCAGAAAATTATTTTCTTACCATCCGGGCTAAACATAGGGAAAGCGTCAAACCCATTATCGCGGCTTACTTTTTTCATGCCGCTGCCATCTTCATTAATTGTATAGAGATTAAAAGGGAATCCTCTTTTATATTCATGATTGCTGGCAAAAATTATTCGTTTACTGTCAGGAAAATAAGCCGGCGCCCAATTCGCCTGACCAAAATTTGTCACCTGTTTTACATTACTGCCATCCACATTAGCTATGTAAACCTCCATATGTGTCGGAGCCACTAAATTTTCGGCCAGTAAATCTTTATATTCTTTTACTTCTTCATTGGTGGTTGGTCTTGATGCCCGCCATATAATTTTTTTACCATCCGGGCTAAACCATGCACCACCGTCATAGCCTAATGTGTTGGTAAATCGTTTTTCTTTACCTGTTTTCAAATCCATAATATATAAATCTATATCGCCATCCTTATCGCTTGTATAAATCATCTTCTTCCCATTAGGTGAAAGAGTAGCTTCTGCATCATATCCTTTGCTATGAGTTAATTGCTTTACAATCTTTCCATTCATATCTGCCATAAATATATCGTAGCTGTCGTATAGAGGCCAGATGTATTTATTGCCGTACTTTTTTCTGTCAGGTACCGGTGGACAGGTATCAGCACCCAAATGGGTAGAGGCATAAAGAATATGCTTGCCATCTTTCATAATAGAACCGCAGGTGGTTCTTCCTTTACCGGAACTGATTCTTTTATAAACAAATTTTTCACCCGGCTTTGGAACTTTGCCAATAAACATTTCATCGCACATAATTCCTTCTTTCGGATTCGTACGTTGAAAGATGATCCATTTGCCATCAAAACTGAAATAAGCTTCCGCATTGTCACCGCCAAAAGTGAGTTGCTGAATATTTTGCAGATGAACTTCATCCGGGTATTGGAGCGTATCGGCAGAAAAAGATAAATAATGAATTGTACCTTTTGTCCCGGAATCATTATCAGACAAAAAAGAAACAGTAGCAAAAGCGGTGGAAACTAAAACTACCGGAAAAAAAAGCTTAGTGTATTTCATGTATTATAAAATTTTAGCAAAACTATTTTTTCAATGCCCGGCAAATGTCAGACTTTTGTCACTTAAAGCCAATTCCTTTCATGAAAAAGTTTTTGTTCCTGATAACGATCACAATTATTCTTTATTCCTGCAATTCTTCATCAGATACAGTGGTTCCCCCCACCGACTCATTAAATGGACTGATTAATGCTATCCGGAATTCCATCAAACTGCATCCTTTTGATACTCTTGCAAAATATAAACTGGTTTTAATTTTAGAAGATGCAGGAAGATATAAAGAAGCTATTTCAGTTCTTGATTCCATGAATATCTCCAATGCTGACTCCGCCAATACAAAAACATATTACAATTACCTGTTTAAAAGATCAGAATTATTAATGCTGGCCGGTGATACAACTGACGCAATAAAAACACTGGAGTTATTTGTAATTCCCGGCGAACTTACTGAAGCCGGTTTGCGGCTTGTTGATTTATATGCTGAAACAAAAAATCCAAAAGCTATTTCTATATGTGATGTCATGAATAAGAATGATACCGGCGGCCATGATCCCAATCCCGATTATCTGAAAGGCGTTTATTATTATAATATAAATGAACTGGATAAAGCACTTGTACAATTCAATTCCTGCATCCGCAAAGACTATACTTTTATAGATGCATATA
Organism: Sphingobacteriales bacterium; assembly: GCA_023251235.1. Taxonomy (GTDB): domain Bacteria; phylum Bacteroidota; class Bacteroidia; order Chitinophagales; family Chitinophagaceae; genus VBAS01. The sequence continues at coordinate 3,914 of JAHEZE010000105.1, forward strand.
TGGAAAAAGGAAGAATATTATACAAACAGAAAAAATACCGGGATGCAATAGCAGTTTATGATCTCGTTCTTACCGTTTCCAACAGTTTTGCTGATGCTTTTTTCTGGAAAGCCAAATGCCAGGAAGCACTTGGACAAAAACAGGAAGCAAAACTGAATTATCAACGGGCTTACGGATTGGATAAAACCCTGACAGAAGCAAAAGATGCAGCAAACAGAATTATTAACCTGCCTGCCGGCAGGCAGGTTAATAATTAGTATTTAATAATTGCGGGTTGTATCTTGCAACGCAAATTCTCTTTCATGCCCATTATCGCCCCTTCCCTTTTATCCGCCAACTTCAATAACCTGCAGGCTGATTGCAACATGCTCAATGAAAGCCAGGCCGATTGGTTTCACCTGGATGTAATGGATGGCCGGTTTGTTCCCAATATCAGTTTCGGTCCGATGATCATTGAGTTCATCAGGAAAACCACCACAAAAGTTTGCGATGTGCATTTAATGATTGAAGAACCGGAAAAACTTACAGAACAATTTAAAAATGCCGGGGCAGATATTCTTTCAGTACATATTGAAGCATGTAAACATCTGCACAGAAATATCCAACAAATAAAATCTCTGGGTATGAAAGCCGGTGTGGCCATCAATCCTCATACGCCGGTGGAAAGTTTACAGGACATACTTGCCGATATTGATCTGGTTTGTATGATGAGTGTGAACCCCGGTTATGGTGGACAAAAATTTATTCCTCATACTTATGAAAAAATAAAAACTCTCCGGAAAATGATCAATGAAAGAGGATTGAATGTACATATTGAAATAGATGGCGGTGTAACTCTTGAAAATGCACAAGCCATTCTTGCAGCAGGTGCTGATGTATTAGTAGCAGGCAATACTGTTTTTAAATCTGCTGATCCTAAAGCAACCATTGCAAAGTTGAAGAGTTTATAATCTCATCCAAATAGGCAAACCCGATTTTATTGAGTAATATTGTTGGCAAATCCGATACTAAGGAATGAACCAATTGAAATCTTTATTATCCTGCATCTTCCTCCTGGCAGCTACACTTTCTTTTGCTCAAAAAAAATCTGCTTTTGTTTCAGGCAAAGTGCTTGATGAAAATGAAAACCCTCTTTCCCATGTTTCCGTGGCCATCTTAGGCAGACAAACAGGAATCATTACCGGCGATTCCGGTACTTTCAAATTAAAAGTTTCTGCGGATAAAGCTTTTGCCATCGTATTTACTTATACCGGTTATAAAACAGAACAAAGAAATTTTTTGCTTAGTGAAAATGAAGAAGAACATGTGATCATAAAAATGGAAAGAGGCACTAAAACTTTACAGGAAGTAGTGATCAGCGATCAGCGGGACAGAAGAGAAGTGGGGTTGATTCGCCCCAATCCTAAATCAGTTATCAATCTCCCCACTCCAGTCATGGGTGTTGAAAGTCTTATTAAAATTTTTGTGGGTTCCAATAATGAATTGACCTCTCAGTATTCCGTTCGCGGTGGCAGCTATGATGAAAATTTAATTTATGTAAACGATTTTGAAATCTTCCGTCCTTATTTGGTTCGTAATGGTCAGCAGGAAGGATTGAGTTTTATAAATCCAGAAATGGTCCGCAATATTAGTTTTTACAATGGTGGCTTCCAGGCAAAACATGGCGATAAAATAAGCAGTGTGCTGGATATACAATATAAAAAGCCCAGAACATTTGGTGGCTCGGCTTATGTCAGCATCCTGGAACAAGGTGTCCAACTGGAAGGTATATCTCATAATAATAAACTCAGTTATATAATTGGTGCAAGAAACCGCAGCAACAAAAATTTATTAAGCCGCCAGGATACAAAAGGAAATTATGTTCCTTCTTCATCCGATCTGCAGGCTCTTATCAATTACCAGTTTTCCAATAAATGGCAGGCAGAGTTTTTGGGAAATATTTCCCAGACAAAATTTACACTGAACCCGCAATATAGTCAGCTTACTTCTTCCGTCTTCTCTCCCTTCTTCAGCGCTGTGCTGGGGCTGGATGTTTTTTTTGATGGACAGGAAAAAGACCAGTATAAAACCAACATGCTTGGTTTAGCAATTACCAATCAACCAAAAAAAAATCTGAAATTAAAATGGCTGGTATCAAGATTTAAAAATGATGAGCAGGAAAATATTGATATTTCCGGCGCCTATCTTTTTGGCGAAAGAGATTTTGATAAAGCAAAAGCTACATTCGGAGTAATTGTAAATCCATTGGGCGCCGGCGTATTTCAAAATTTTGCAAGAAACAAACTGAATATTGAGAATTGGAATTTCTCCCATAAAGGAACTCTTGATAAAGGAAAAAGTGTGTTGCAATGGGGAGTCAGTTTTGATAAAACTTCCATTGCCGATAAACTGAATGAATGGGAGTTCCAGGATTCTGCCGGTTACTCACTTCCTTTTAATCCCAATCTTCTATTGCTGAATAAAGTCACCAAGTCATCCGCATCGTTGGATATAAATAAATTTTCTGGTTTTGTACAGGATAATTTAGTTTTTGGTGATTCATTAAATTCTTTCACCCTGCAGGCAGGTGTACGGTACAATTACAATTCACTCAACAAAGAATTTCTTATCTCACCAAGAATTGGCGCCAGCTGGAAACCAAAAGGTGAAAAAGATATAATCTTCCGTGCTGCTGCAGGAGCTTATAATCAACCGCCCTTTTATCGTGAGCTGAGAAGATATGATGGCACTGTGAACACACAGGTGAAAGCACAAAAAAGCTTGCAGGTGGTCGGTGGTGTTGATTATAATTTTAAATCCGGCGATAAGCCCATGCGGCTGACAGCAGAAGGCTATTATAAAAAATTGACTGATGTTGATCCTTATGATATTGACAATGTACGCATCCGTTATTATGGAGAGAATAATGCCAAAGCTTATGCTGCCGGTGTGGAAGCAAGATTATTTGGAGAAATTGTAAAAGATGCAGAAAGCTGGATTAGCATCGGGCTCATGAGGACAAGAGAAAACATCAAAGGAGATTTTTATAAAACGTATACAGTAGATAGTCTTAACCAACCAATAGACAGTGCAACAGTGGAAGGTGGATGGCTACGCAGGCCTAATGACAGGCTGATTACTTTCGGCATGTTCTTCCAGGATTACCTGGCTACCAATAAAAATTTCAAAGTGTACCTGAACCTGATCTATGGTACTAATCTTCCTTATAATATTCCCGGCAGTGTGAAGTATCGCAACGCTGCCATCATTGAACCTTATATGAGAGTGGATATTGGTTTCAGTGCCTTGTTGCTGGATGCAGAAAAATCCAATCGCCGCAGTCATTCTCCTTTCCGCAATTTTGAAAATATCTGGGCCAGTCTCGAAGTTTTCAATCTTATTGACCGTGCCAATACTATTTCTTATTTGCTGATAAAAGATTTTGCCAACAATATATTTACCATGCCCAATCGTTTAACACCAAGGCTGGTGAATTTAAAAATTGTTGCGAGGTGGTGATGATGAGCCAATCTGCATTACTACTATTTGGCTTTCGTTGCGTCGCACACTTGTACGTTTAGTAATTCTATTTAAAAGTTAAGTATTTTTAATGTCTACGGATAATAATTAACAAATATGTTGAGTAAAAACAAATATGATGAAGGGTATTGTTATTTACAAAATGATTTTAGAGAAGACTTATTATTCAATATTTCACAAAATACCTATGAAATATTTACATCAGCTGACAAAATAAAATTTGCGAATGATATTAATAAAAATTTCTCCAAAGGGGAATTAGACTGGGATAAACATTTAAATCTCGAAAAAAGTTTTATTGGGAGTATAAAAATTATTTCCGCTATAGAAAATTATTTCAAATTAATCCTCTTAAAAAACAATTACATTATTCATGATATAATAAAAGAAAAAGCTGAGATTTTATTTAACAGGCAAAAGAAAGAGCCTATTTCACTACAACAAATCCTTGACTTTGAAAATATATTACAACCAATACCCAATGACGCCACATTTATAACACTTACAAATAAAACGATATCGATTACAAAAATTCTTAACTCTCCAAAATATTTAAACCTTATGAGTCTTAGTAATGCCAATATTAAATTTATTAAGCAGATCAATGACGAAAGGAATTTTCTGCACTATGTAACAAAAACTGCAGGAGTGATATCTAACGAAAGTAATTTACACTATATAGAACTTAAAGAAAATATAGTAAATGAACTGATTAAACTGAATACTTTTTACGGACAAAAAATGAAAATTAGTGAAAAAGCTTTTTTAAAAAATAGACTATAAAATTAATTTTTTACGCCGTTGGTATGCCGCATAGATTGCGTGTTGAGTACTAAAAACCGAAGTTAATAAATGATTGGTCGTTTGTAGGCTTGGCCGCAATGCCTACGCCTCATACCAACAACAGTAATACTTAAAGCCATTATTCTTGCAAATTGTTACTATTAGTTAATCTCCTGATACGACTATTAAAGGCATCACATACATAAATATTTCGCTGTTCGTCAACTGAAAGACTGTTAGGATGGTATAGTAAAGCATTTATTGCCGGGCCGCCATCTCCGGCAAAACCGTTAGTACCATTGCCTGCAATCAGGTTAATAATCCCCGTCTTTTTATCGATTATATAAATTTGAGATAGCCCCTCATCAGATATATATATGTTTCCTTTATTATCAACAGCAAGACCAACCGGCGTTGTAAAAGATGCATCTGTTGCAAGGCCCCCATTGCCAGCATTACCCATTGTTCCATTACCCGCAATAGTGTTAATGATTCCGGTTTTGCCATCAATTTTTCTTATTCGGTAATTTCCCTGGTCAGTCAAAAAAATATTATCCTGCTTATCTACAGCAACATTCCAGATAAAACTAACTGTAGCCAGTCGGGCAGGTCCGCCATCTCCACTAAAACCGCTTGTTCCATTTCCTAAAATGGTGGTAATAGTTCCCGTTTTCAAATTTAGTTTTCTCAAATACTTACCTTCACCATCAGAAATTATTAAATTTTCATGATTATCTAATGCGATACCGAATGGGTAGGACACATTAACTAACAATGCATTTCCATCCCCGTTATAACCGGGATTACCAGTGCCTGCAATGGTTGTAATGATGCCAGTAGCTTTATCTACTTTTCTGATGCGGCAGTTAACTAAATCAGAAATAAATAAATTACCGTTACTATCAATGGCTGTATGAAAAGGCAGGGCCAAGGTTGTCTGCGTTGCCAATCCGCCATCTCCTGTATATCCATAGAAGCCATTTCCAGCAACTGTTGTAATGATCTTTGTTGTTGCATTAACCTTTCTGATTACATTATTACTTAGATTACAAATATAGATGTTGCCATCTTTATCAATATTTGCATTTCCAGGATCAAGTGTTGCATTCAACGCAGGACCCCCATCACCGGTGTTTCCATTAGCGCCATTACCAGCAACTGTGTTTATTATCCAGTTATTGGAATTACTCTTTAATGAATTTGAAAGTGTTGAAGAAAATGATTGCGACTTCTTCAAATCTGTATCTCCCATATCCTTTTTCATACATCCAGTAATTACCGCGCATGAAATAATGAATCCCATTTTAATTACATTGGCAGATTTCATAAAAATTAATTTAAATGTTTATAAAAATAAATTCCTGTAATTGTGGTCGTTAATAATTTATAGTGCTGTAATTAAGCTTAGAAAATAGTAGAATAGTTAATAGTATTATTCATCTAACAAGCCAACAACCAAATTGATTCCCTTTAGAAATTCCAGCTAGTCTACCTACTGAAAAGATAATCTAATTTTCAGATAAAAAAAATGCCTTTGTTATTCTTCACTAAAAGTCAAGTAAGTCCCTGCACTGCCATTGCTGGCGCTGAGTATTATGCGTTGTTAATTTTTAAAGTTTTTTAATCCTCAAGAATAGGAATTCTAACCAACAACTCAATCATAGTAAGTTTTCTTAAATTCGTGTTGTTGGGGCAGAGTACAATACCAAAAAGTTCGGTCGATTGAACATAAATGGAGAAATATGTACCAGGAGTTGCGTAAATTAGAGTGTAAACTGTAATTTTAAAATAATTCCTATGTATATACTCTTCTACTTAACAATATCTGCAAACTTATTTTTGGGTTGCGGACATTTAAATTCTGATAATGTTTCAGAAAAAAAGGAATCTACAACAGATACTATTCCAATAACAAAATCATCATATCAAACAAATTCTTTCTTTGATAAAGTTTATTTTTCCAAATCAGATGCTGAAAAAATATTAGGTGAAAAAGCTTATCTAAGTGACAGTTCATCAACCATCAAAAAGGATACATTGGAAATCAAAAGAGCATATACGGCCAATTCGAAAGATCAAAAGACCGGCAAGACGGGAGTTATATATTTCATGATTGAGAAGTATGATCAGGAATCATCTGCTAAAGCGGCATATAACTTTATTAAGGTTGCCAATGAAAGTCATGAAGGAGTGAAGACAATTCATGATATGAGAGATGAGGCGTATTTTCATAGTGACAGGAAAAATTTTTATTTTATTCTTGCCAGAAAAGGAAAGTTAATGTTCAGAATAAAAGTTAATAAAATAACAAGCCATACTTCATTGAACGAATTTAACCTAATATCAAAGAAAATCTCTGATACCCTTTAAACAGTATTACGCCATTGGTGTTCAATTTTTTTTACCCCTCAAGAATAAGAATTCTCACCAACAACTCAACCATAATAAGTTTTCTTAAATTCGTGTTGCTGGTGCAGAGTACAATACCAAAAAGACTCTGTCAATTGAATAGAAACAACGGAGCAAAAAGCAGACATTCAAATTCTCTGAAGATTCATTATACAAAAGTTATTTATTTTAACTTCGGTTGCAAATGACAACACGCAACGGCTCAAAAATTTAATTACTTAATAAATGATCATGAATTTAACCTGCTTTAAAAAAGGAAACAACTCTTTTTGGATATTTTATTTGTTATGCCTTTTAATTTTC
>JAHEZE010000106.1 GCA_023251235.1 Sphingobacteriales bacterium
TGGATTGGCTCCAATGCTGTTTTTTTAATACTTCTACAACCCTGGCTGATGCGTCTGTCAAGAAGCTTCTGGATTTCCTGGTTTGTAAAATATGAACCTGATTGGAAGAATAATTCCATCAACAAAGAAACTTTAGAAGGAATAATTCCTGAGCAACATATGAGAGATTGAAAAAAATGGAAAGAAGTTGAAATCAAATTTTACTTAATATCAGCGTTTTCATTTTTTCAACTTCATTTTTTGTAAACCCATGTGCCCTGATATTTCCTTCTCCTGTAGTTTCAATTATAATTGTTGAAAAACCTACAATCGGGCAATCAATATCCACAGAAGAAATTCTGCTGTAGGGTATTGTTTTTTCGTTCCCACTTAACAGGCCGGATACTTTTAGTGTTACACCCAATTCATCAATAATTATTTTAGAAGGGAATAATCTATTCCCCACCGAGATTCTTGAGGCTGTGAATTTTTCGCTCATAGTTTTTTACCTCTAATTCAAAAGCTGAAATCAGGTTGACAGTTTTTAAATATTTGCGGAGACTGAGGGATTCGAACCCTCGATACAGTTTCCCGTATACACACTTTCCAGGCGTGCTCCTTCAACCACTCGGACAAGTCTCCATGTTCATCTTCGCTAAAGCTTCGATGAATTAAGGCGGCAAAAATACATTTCAACGATCAGATGCTGAATAATTCTTTTGCGTTTTGTGTGGTGATTTTTGCAATGGTTTCTTCAGAAACAACTTTTATATCAGCCAACTTTTTTACTACATATTTTAAATAACTGCATTCATTTCTTTTTCCCCTGAAGGGAACCGGTGCCAGGTAAGGAGAATCAGTTTCTATAACAATATGCTTCATCTCCACATCTTTTATCACTTTGTCGAGTCCTGAATTTTTAAATGTAACAACACCACCAATTCCCAAATAAAAACCGAGATCTGTGATTTCCCTTGCCTGATCTATCGTACCCGAAAAGCAATGAAATACACCTTTCAGGTTTCCGTTCTGATTTTGCCTTACAAGTTTTATACATTCATTTAGCGAATCACGGGAATGAATAACCAATGGCAGTTTGAATTTCAATGCCCATTCAATTTGAATCTGGAATGACCTGATTTGCTCTTCTACTTTGGATTTATCCCAATAAAAATCAAGGCCGATCTCACCAATGGCGACAAACCGCCTTTTCAATAAAAACTTTTCTATCTGCGCTAATTCGGATTCAAAATCTTCATTTACAGAACAAGGATGCAGCCCTATCATAGCTAAACATTTACCGGGATTCTGACTCTCAATTGTCAACAGCTTTTCATGTGACCCACTGTCAATCGCGGGCATAAGGAAATGATTAACTCCCTCACTTTCAGCTCTTGAGATCATTTCCTGTCTATCTTTATCAAATTCTTCCAGGTAAATATGACAATGGGTATCAATCAGCATAATTTTATATTGGTTTTCAGGAGCAAAGCTGCCATAAATTTCTTAAGAAACTCTTAAACTTACACCAATATTTGATGTCTCATTCCCGTTAATGAAATCTAATCTTTAAAACCTCTGATATGAAACTGGTTTCCAGGCTTACGAGGGTAACAGCATCAATTTTCTTTTTTGCAATTATTTTGATCATTTCCTGTAAAAAAGAAATTAGTAATAATGATTCATCATCACAGCAAGAAGAGTTTGCATCTCAGGCTTCCTCACAAGCAGATGCGGAATCAGAATTTATTTTCAATGACGTTTTTGATAACGTTATTGGAGTAAATGATGATGTTGGTCTGGCTGGAGTTGGTGTTTTTGGAAGAGCAAATAATAGCGGAAGTGGTATAAATGAAACCGCAAGACCATTTGGGTGTTATACGGTAACTGTTACTCACCCTAATCTTCCAGATAAATTTCCTGAAAAAATTGTGGTGGATTTTGGCGCTGGTTGTCCCGGACGTGATGGCAGAGTACGTTCTGGTAAGATTATAAGTACTTATACAAGCCGGCTTATCTATCCCGGGGCAAAAGCTACTACAACATTCGACAATTACCATGTAGATAGCATCAAAGTGGAAGGCACACATGTAATCACCAATCAAGGCATTGTTATCACGTCTCCAAATACAAGTATTACTCACATATGGAAAGCGGTTATAGATGGCGCTAAATTAACCAAGCCAAATGGTAATTACAGTGAATGGAACAGCACAAAAACAATAACCCAGGTTGAGGGTTCATCTACCCCTTTTGTTCCTTTGGATGATATTTATAAAGTTGAAGGCACCGCTAATGGCAAAGTTAAAAGAGGTGATTTTCTTTTCGGGTGGAAAGCAGAAATTACTGAACCATTGGTCAAAAAATTTAATTGCAGGTGGATTGTAAAGGGAGTGCTTAAAGTGGTAAGACTCAATCTAAGTAATACTTCCAAGTGGGTGGCAGTGATAAACTATGGAAATGGGGATTGTGACAAAAAGGCTATCGTCACCATCAATGGAATACCTCATGAAATTACTTTGCCGTAATTAAAAAATTATTATACCTTTAAATCAGTTTTCATAGGGTACGGATTAAAAACGGGCCAGGGTTTCTACCCCGGCCCTATTTTTTATTGATATTTCACCTGATTTTACATTAAAGTGATTTGAAAACATATCCTTTTTCAGCAAAATAGTTCAGGACACGAGGCAACGCATACTCCAGCCTTGAAAAGGCTTTATTGCTTTCATGAAATACAATTATGGATCCTGGTACAGACTTCAATATGACATTAGCCATGCATTGTTCGGGTGATATCAATGTATCAAAGTCCCCGCTAAGAATATCCCACATTATCACTTTTGGCTGACGACCTTTCATTACTTGTTTAAGATTTTTTGCCTGGAAAGAAGTGATCCTGCCATAACAGGGCCGGAATAAATTACTATCAATATAATTTGATGCTTCCGCTACGTCTTTAAGATAAATATCATCTTTAGTCTTCCAGCCGTTTAAATGATTAAACGTATGATTACCGACTGAATGACCTTCGCTTAAAATTTGCTTATAGATATCGGGATACCCAACTACATTTTTTCCAATGCAAAAAAAAGTGGCTACAGCATTATATTGTTTCAATTGTTTCAAAACAAATGGGGTTGCCCGGGGATGAGGGCCATCGTCAAATGTGAGATAAAGTTCTTTTTCTTTTGTGTCAATATTCCATATATAACCGGGATAAATCTTTTTTAATAGCCATGGGGTTTTAACCAAATAGTGTTGCTCCCAACGCTTTTCCAAATGTTGTAGATTTTTTGAATGATCTTCTGCAATTGATTTTTCCATCAGGGTAATTAGTTATTCAAAACTAATAAAATTTATTAGGGGCAGCTTTGAGTTACGCTTTTTATCTTTGTTTCCTATGTCAAAGAAAGTTCGTGTTCGTTTTGCCCCATCACCCACCGGTGGTCTTCATCTGGGCGGGATGAGAACGGTTTTATATAATTACCTGTTTGCAAAAAAAAATGGTGGCGATTTTGTTCTGAGAATTGAAGACACTGATCAGTCCCGGTATGTTGAGGGGGCTGAAGAGTATATTTTTAGCTGTTTGAAATGGGCTGGGCTGGTGCCGGATGAAAGTCCGATTCATGGTGGCAGCTATGGGCCTTACCACCAAAGCGAAAGAAAAGAATTATACCGCAAATATGCTGAGCAACTGGTAAAAGAGGGTCATGCTTATTATGCCTTTGATACAACGGAAGACCTGGAAAAAATGCGGCATGCCCCGATGGCTATTGGGGTTAAAACAGATCATAATCCTTCGCCTCAGTATGATCACAATATCCGGATGAAGATGAGGAACTCCCTTACCCTTTCATCCGAGGAAGTAAATAAATTATTAACCGAAAGAACAAACCATGTAATCAGGATAAAAATGCCGGAGCATGAAACCGTTACTTTCATTGATATCATAAGAGGGGAAGTAAGCTTTGATACAAGCCTGGTGGATGATAAAGTTTTATTGAAAGCTGATGGAATGCCCACCTATCATCTGGCTGTTGTGGTGGATGATTATTTAATGAAGATATCACATGTTTTTCGTGGCGAGGAATGGTTATCCAGTGCTCCGGTGCATGTTTTATTATGGAAATATCTATTTGGTTTGAATGAAATGCCTCAATGGGCCCACCTGCCTTTGATATTGGGACCAAATGGTAAATTAAGTAAACGTGATGGAGTCAAATATGGCTTTCCTGTTTTTGCTATGAGCTGGACTGATCCTAAAACTGCTGAAGTTGTTGAAGGATTTAAAGAAAAAGGATTTTTGCCGGAAGCTTTTATTAATTTTCTTGCCTTGCTCGGGTGGAATGATGGAACCGAAAAAGAAATTTTTACCAAAGAAGAATTAATTGAAAAATTTTCCATTGAAAGAGTGCATAGCGGGGGAGCAAAATTTGATTATGAAAAAGCAAAATGGTTCAATCATGAATGGATAAAGAAGTTGAATGTTGAAAGTTTAAAGTGGAAGGTAATAGAGGTCTTAAAAGAAAAAGGTATTACAGGAATCGAAGATGCCGTTTTGGAAAAGGTTATCACGCTGGTAAAAGATCGTTGCACTTTGCTTACAGATTTTTATGAACAATCATTCTTATTTTTTAAAACTCCGGAAAAATGGGATGTGGATGCCGTTAAACCAAAATGGAATGAAGCAAAACAATTATTCTTTGCAGAGCTGACCCGTAATTATCAATTGAGCAATGACTGGAATGCCATTAGCCTGGAAAAGAATTTTAAAGAAATCATTGCTATGAATGAAATGAAGCCCGGTGAATTACTGCTTCCCTTACGCATTATGCTTGTTGGTGGAAAATTCGGACCAGGTGTTTTTGATATTGCTGAAGTGCTGGGCAAAGAAGAAACGCTGCATAGAATAAAGCTCGCCCTGACTCAATTTTCCAATTAGCCGGAAATATCTATCTTGGATATTAATGGAAAAGCAAAATAAATTCCGCAAATTAATTTTTCTATTAGCTCTTATTAAGCTGATTCTTCCATTTCTCCTGCAGAATAGTTTTTATCAGCCACACCGAGATGAATTTCTATACCTGGCCGAAGGCCATCACATGGCATGGGGATTTATGGAAGTGCCGCCATTGCTCAGTGTGTTTGCATGGATCACAAATTTTTTTGGAGGCAGCATGTTCTGGATAAAAATATGGCCAGACCTGTTTGGAGTTTTTACATTCTTACTGGTGGCCAATATCATTGTTTCGTTGGGAGGAAAAGTTTTTGCAATATTTCTTGGATGGCTGCCATTTGTAATTGAGTATATGTTATTGTTTTTTTTATTTCAGCCCAATTTCCTGGATGCATTTTTCTGGACACTGATGGCTTATGGTATGATTCGTTATGTTCAAACACAACAGAATAAATGGCTTTATGTTTTTGGAATAGCCGCAGGTCTGGGGATGATGAGTAAATATTCAGTTGTTTTTTGGGGATTGAGTATGCTGATCGGTATCTTAATAACCAGCCACAGAAAAATTTTTCTTAATAAACATTTTTATTACGCTGCAATTATCGGGCTGCTCATTTTTCTTCCCAATCTTATCTGGCAATACAATCACCGCTTTCCGGTAATCACTCATATGAAAGAGCTGCAGGAAGAGCAATTAAAATACAACAGTGTTGTTGGTTTTATTATCAGCCAGTTTATGATGAACCTCCCTTGTGTTTTTATCTGGATAACCGGATGGGTATATACCGTATTCAGTATAAAGGGAAAACCATATCGTTTCATTGCATGGACATATTTGCTGGTAATTGCCTTGCTCATTGTATTAAGAGGCAAAGATTATTATGCGCTGGGAGCCTACCCGGTATTATTTGCTTTTGGAGCTTGTCAACTTGAAAAAGCCACCAGCCTGAAGTTACAATGGACAAGATATGTGTTGATTATTTTTCCAATGGCATTAGGAATGTTTTTAATGCCATTGATTATGCCATTGGCAAAACCAGAAGTGCTGACAAAATATTACGAGAAAACAGGGTTAAATAAAACAGGACTTTTTAAATGGGAAGACCAGCAGATGCATCCCTTGTCACAGGATTTTGCCGATATGATGGGGTGGAAAGAAATGGCAATGAAAACCGGAGCAGTATATAATAATCTGCCAGAGGATCAAAAATTGAAAACGATGGTTTATTGCCGTGGATATTTTTCAGCTGGTGCTTTGAATTATTACAGGAAAGAGGCTGGTTTGCCCGAAGTATACAGTGATAATGCTTCCTTTCTTTTTTGGATGCCTGATAAATATGATATAAAAAATCTGATTGTAGTTGGCCATCATATTCCCGATAAAGATGATATCGTTTTTCAGCAATTTGAAAAAATGACGGTAAAAGATTCTATCGATATGCCTTTGTTCAGGGAAACCGGAATGAAAATTATTTTATATGAAAACGGAAATGACTCTTTGAACAGTATTATCACAAGAGGTGTAACGAAATTAAAGAGTGAATTTATTCGTTGACAGATTGCTTATTTTTGAAGTTGAAAATTTTTTATGAGCAGACCTGTAAGAGTTTTAGTAGCTAAAGTAGGATTAGACGGTCATGATCGTGGGGCCAAAGTAATTGCTACCGCATTAAGAGATGCCGGTATGGAAGTCATTTATACAGGCCTGCGGCAAACAGCAGAGATGGTAGTGAATGCTGCCCTGCAGGAAGACGTGGATGCTATTGGCATCAGCATTCTTTCAGGAGCACACATGACTGTCTTTCCAAAAGTTATAGAGTTGATGAAACAAAAAGAAATGAATGATGTGTTGCTCACCGGTGGAGGTATTATTCCTGAAGATGATATGAAAAATCTGAATTCAATGGGAGTGGGGAAATTATTTGCCCCCGGCACACCTACTTCTGAAATTGCTGAATATATTTCTTCCTGGACAAAAGAACATCGTTCTTTTTAATTCCAATAACATGAAATTTGAAATTGAATCCATCGGCACAGTTTACAATAAACGTAAAGAAGTTGTTGATGATTTCTGGGGTGATACCATTTCAGAAATTAGATTACACGATCACTTACCCGAAGAAGCACTTGATGGCATTGAAACATTTTCTCATGCCGAAGTATTGTTTGTTTTTGATAAAGTTACCGACCCGATCGTTTGGGGCAGTGTACACCCCAGAGGAAATACAAACTGGCCGAAGGTTGGAATATTTGTTCAGCGCAAGAAGAACCGGCCTAATCTAATTGGTGCTACTATTTGCGAAATTGTAAAAAGAGAAGGTAGAAGTCTTTGGGTAAAAATGCTTGATGCTATTGATGAAACTCCTGTGATTGATATAAAACCGGTATGGCAGGGCTTTCTTCCAAAGAAAGAAGTGAAGGAGCCAAAGTGGAGTAAAGAGTTGATGACGGATTACTGGAAATAAAAATTTTACTCAGCATCTTTTACACACCTGAAACCTACTGTGGCATTTCTTTCAAAACCTTGTGATACTCTCAATAACATTTGCCGGTAATGCAATGGCTTTGGACCGCCCTGTACATACCACCAGCTACCACCCGGATTATAATAACTTCCACCTTTCATGATGATATATTGATATGTATCGTTCTGATACCAGTCATTTGTCATTTGCCAAACAGAACCAACAAGATCATACAGGCCGAAGGGATTTGTCCCTTTTTTGTATTTACCAACAGGATAAAGTTTCCCATCCCCGGTATTACAAAGCGATGCATCAGGAATTCCATAATCAACCAGGGTTAAAGTTGTGCTGATACTCTTTGCTTCTTTTGCTTTTTGTTTTACCTCGTTTCCCCATGGCCAGATCCTTCCATCAGTAGTTTGTGCAGCATATTGCCATTCAGCCTCTGTTGGTAATCGTTTGCCTGTCCAAACAGCATAGGCTTTTGCATCTTCATAGCTGATATTTACGACAGGAAAATTTTCTTCTCCGGGTTTGGGTTTATCATTTATCCAATGTTTTAAAAAATTTACTGTATCAGCCGGATGAAATTTTGTTTCTTCTATAAATTTTTTAAACTGAATGTTTGTTACAGGATATTTATCCATATAAAAACTTTTCATCGATAAAATTTTCGGAAATCCTTGCTTGGGATAAGATATAAATTCATCGCCATTTGAAACTTGCATTGTAAAGTTGCCAGCAGGAATTTTCACCATCTCTGCCGGAACAGATAATGCAGGTTTTGTATTTTCAGATTCAGAAACAAGCAAAGGAGCTCCCGGTGGAATGAAAAGGATGTATTCATCCAACAATTCATTATTTTCAAAAAGTTGAATTACATATTTTCCCTGAATACGGCCAAACTTTTGAAACAAATGAAATGTGGCAGATAAAGATTTTATTTCCACTGGTTCTTTTTCATAGGATGGATTGCCTGACCAAACTTTTAAATGAGTACCTCCTTTTGCTTCAATAGATATTTTGTCGCCTTCCATTTTTACAGAAAGTAAAAGCGGAAGGTCTGCAATAACATTTACTGCTCCTTCATTATTAGTGCCAAGCCATTTTTTATCAAACGATTCCAGTTCAGCTACTGCATAATGCTTTCTATTTATTTTATTTGATTTCACTTCTTCATGATTCCATAAATCAACGTAATGAAATCCTGGCTTTGTTTCAGCTTCAAATAATGCGTAACGGTATCCTTCAGGAACTAAACTGAAGATGGTGTAAATAGTTTTAAGTTTACCTGGCCATTTGTTCACAAAAATTTTATCATGTAAGGAAGGAAACAAAGGTGTCCACTCATAAGAATTAAAGTTCGCAGAATTCTCTTTCAGGATGCGGACACATCTTCCCCAATAACGATAATCATCATCTATCCACTCCTGCCTGCCCGGCCGCATCACATTAATTTCAACACCATATCCGTTGAACAATGCAGAACTATATTCTCTCCTGATTCGTTCTTTATTTATTTCAGCCACACGGAAAATAGCAAAGTCCGGTTTAATAAGTTTATTAAGATTTAGCAGCGGTGGATAATAAATATCATTATGCACCCGGCCTGAAATTATTCCCTGCATATCTTTTGGCGTAGCCATTCCTTCACTGTATAGTATTACTCCCTGTTTTGCATTATCAGCAGCCTGTTGTAATGCATCATTGCCTTCGGCTCTTGTATCAAGTACTACACCATCGGCATCAATTCTCTTTATAAAATCACTCATCGTTTGCAGTGATTTTTTTTCATCTTTATCATCCCATGGATTATAACTGATAAAATATTTTGTGCCCATGGAATGCGACAAAACCGCCAGTTCTTTTTGTTTTGCAATTCCTCCCGGTAAATCTTCCATCAGGTTCCATTGTGTACGCTGGTCAAGTCCCAGTACCGGCCAGGTAGGCCAGATAGTGAAAATATCATCACCACCGTACAACTTTTTTTTATCTTCCAAAAACTCTTTAAGATGATAAGATGAATCGCTGTAGTAATTTTTCTCCCAAGCCATCATCAGGTGCATAGTATAGGAATGGCGGATATAATCAATATCTTTTCTCTCATAAAGCCTGTTATCGAAGTGTTGAACTTCATATAACATTTTTTTCCCGAAACATTTTTTTAATGCACCTTGCCAGTCGCCTTCTATAATGTCTGAATAAAAATCAAAACTGATTGTTTTGCCGGGTTGTAAAACATACGGAGTCCTGATAAGAAGATAATTCTGAATAGTATCATTGTCTCTCCGGATAAGTGAATACAGTATTTTGCCATTAGCCAAATCAACAGCCGTAAAATTCAGGTCGTTATTATTATGCGGCACTACAACACTTATTGGCTCTTTGGCCGGCTGGTAAAGAAAGGAACGGCTGGTGTCAGCAAGAGGTTTTCCAGAAATATGGTATTGATATTTACTTCCTCCGAAAGGGATAATATTGGAAACCTTAATGGAGTTTGTACCATTGTTGATTAATTGAAGATGAATTTTATATCCTTCCTTAAAATTTGAATCTGTTTTAAAAACAAGATGAAGCTGTTGATCCGAAACCAATTTGTGAAAGGCCGGGTCGTTTGAATTAAAAATCTGTTTATTCAGTTCAATGGAAAATAAAGGCAAGGATACCGGGATCAATTTATCCTGAAGCTTTAGTTTATTTACAGTAAAAAGGTTTGCAGAATCCAAAACAAGTTCTTTCAATTCCTGCGCAGAAGAAACAAACACGATAAATAAAGTCAGCTGAAGAGTAATAAATTTTTTCATGAGTTAGTTTTAAAATTACAATTTTTAGGCATCTGCCAAATATTTAGATTTGCCTTTATAAACCTGTAACAATGTACCAGACATTACTGACCATTCTTGAGAACAGCATCTACACCATCACCATCAACCGCCCCGATAAACTGAATGCATTAAATAAAGATGTATTTACAGATTTAAGTACAGCACTGGATGAAATTGAAAGCAATGCAGAAATAAAATCAGTTATTATTACCGGCGCCGGAACAAAAGCATTTGTGGCTGGAGCGGACATCAACGAATTTGGGGGGTTGAATAAAGAACAAGCCATGAAAATGGCAAAAAGAGGACAGGATATTTTTTTAAGAATAGAAAACTCATCCAAACCAATTGTTGCTGCAGTTAATGGATTTGCATTAGGAGGAGGTTGTGAACTAGCCATGTGTTGCCATTTCCGGCTGGCAAGTGAAAATGCAAAATTTGGTCAGCCGGAAGTAAACCTGGGATTGATTCCAGGATATGGCGGCACACAAAGATTAGTGCAGTTGATCGGTAAAGGAAAAGCAGTGGAACTGTTGATGAGTGCCCACATGATTGATGCAAACGAAGCAAAACAACTGGGTTTGGTAAATCATGTAACTACTCAAGAAAATTTATTAGAACAAACAAAACAAATTCTCACAGTAATAAATTCTAAAGCACCTCTCGCAGTTGCAGCTTGTATCAAAGCCG
>JAHEZE010000163.1 GCA_023251235.1 Sphingobacteriales bacterium
TAAATCCAGATCCACTACCAACCTGATGGGCGAAGGACCGTTCCAGTATCTTGTAGTAAGTTCCGGGTTATCCAGCAAAGCCGTATTGGTACCGATAAGTATCGAGGCTTCTTCGCTTCTCCATTTATGAACCAGCCGATTGGTTTCATCATTTGTTATCACTAATCTTTCTTTTGATGCAGCAGCAATTTTGTGATCGGAGGTTTCTGCCCATTTTAAAATGATATAGGGACGATGCTGCTCATGAAAAGTGAAAAATCTTCTATTTATTTCCCTGCATTCATTTTCAAGAATAGATGCTTCCACTTTCACTCCTGCTGCTTTCAGTTTTTCAATTCCTTTTCCCTGCCCGACTTCGTCATTCAGGCGGGCATTTACTTCTGCAAAAGGATCACGACTGCCAATGATAACTTCCGGGATCTTATGCTGAATGATCAGATCAGTGCAGGGTGGTGTTTTACCAAAATGAGCACAGGGTTCCAGCGAAACATACAAGCATGAATGAGCAATCAGTTCTTTATCGTTTTCACTCACTGACTTTATGCAATTTACTTCTGCATGTGCCTTTCCAAATTGCTGGTGATAACCTTCCCCGATTATTCTTCCTTTATAAACCAGTACAGCACCGACCATCGGGTTGGGAGCCACATATCCGGCACCTGATTGAGCCAGTTCCAGACAACGATGCATGTATTTTTCGTGAATTGTCAATGGTGAAAAGGTACAAAAGTAATTGATAAAAACAATTCACCATTGACAATTCACCATTCACATTGTAAGTTTGCTTATGACGATTTATGAAGAAAGACAACATATTTTTAAAGAACTGAAGAATTTCTATGAGAATAGCGAAGCGTTTAATATTGCAGAACTGGTATTGGAAAATATTACCGGTTGGCAAAGACCGGAGCAAATAAAAAATAAAGATTTTTTAATACCCGTTGAAAAATCTGAGAAATTAAATTCAATCATTAGACGGTTAAAGAAAAATGAGCCGGTACAATATGTATTGGGAGAAGCATGGTTTGCAGGACTGAAGTTTAAAGTAAATAAAAATGTGTTGATACCGAGGCCGGAGACGGAAGAACTGGTAGAATGGATTGTGAGAGAAGCTTTGAGTGATGAACTTCGAGCTTCAAACATTATAGATATTGGTACCGGCAGTGGTTGTATTCCTATTACGATAAAGAAAAAAATACCTGGTGTATTTGTTTCTGCCATTGATGTTTGTGGTGAGGCCTTATACACTGCCATTGAAAATGCCGCCAACCATGAAGCAGAAATTAATTTTAAGCTTTTGGATTTTCTTCAGGAAGAAAACTGGGTTCAACTCGAACAATATGATATAATCGTAAGTAATCCTCCATATGTAAAACAAAGCGAAGCATCAACAATGCTTGCAAGAGTCAAAGAGTTTGAACCTCAACTTGCATTGTTCGTACCTGATAATGATGCCTTTCTTTTCTATAAAAAGCTTGCTGATTTTTCGAAAAGCCATCTTCATGCAAACGGTTCTTTATTTGTGGAGATCAATGAAGATATTGGACAAGACCTGGTAAAGCTATTTCAGTCGAAAGGCTTCAGATCCGTTGAAATAAAAAAAGACATGCAGGGAAAAGACAGAATGGTGAGGGCAGGCTATTAGCCATAAGCAGAGTGCAAGGAACAAAAAACTTTTTTTGCTTGAAATTTATTGTTTGGTATCTACCAATAATGTGGTTCTTGCTCCCAATTCCCTTGCAACCCGCATAACTGCCACCACATAATCCAACGGCACTGATTTATCTGCATTGATTGCAACAGTAGCCTGGGAAGAGTCTTTAGCAACATAAGGTTGTACAATGTTTTTTATCTGGTCAAGTGGAATCGGCTTACCATTAATTATATATTCACCTGTAGCCTTGATATTAACAATTACAGTTTGTTTTGCTTTTGTATCGCTTTTCGCTTTGGGGGTGGAAAGTTTTACTACATTGGGATTGGCAAGCGTGGAAACAATCAGGAAAAAGAATAATAGAATGAACAGAATATCATTTAATGCTCCTGCATGTAATTCCGGGTGTGATTTTAATCTTCGTCTTATATCCATCTCAATAGTATTAACTAATAAGCATTAATTATTAATTCATTTAGTAGGTTCCTGCAAGACATCCATAAATTCTGCAGTTGATGCTTCCATTTTGTTGGCCACTTTATTGATCTGTGCATTTAAAAAATTATACCCGACATACGCCAGCAAACCAATAATAAGACCTGAAGCAGATGTAATCATTTTTGTATAAATACCCCCCGCAATGGCAGCCGGAGTAAATTCACCTGTGGCATTGATCTGGTAAAACAATTGAAGCATACCAACAATGGTTCCCAAAAATCCCACCATTGGCGCAATGCCATATACAAGGGAAAGCACAGATAAATTTCTTTCCATGTTATACATCTCCAGTTTGCCCACGTTTTCCATACTGTCTTCAATGATATCAATAGGTTTACCAATTCGCTGGATACCTTTATCAATGATCCTTGCAACAGGGTTATTGGTATTCCTGGCAAAACTTCTTGCCGCAGTTACATTACCATTTACTATATGATCGCGGATAATATTCATGAAATTGGCATCTATTTTCCCAGCTTTGCGGATAGCAATCCATCGCTCTACAAAAAAGAAAATGGCGAGAAGCAATAAGCCGATCAGCGGAAACATCAGCCATCCACCCATGCTTAATAACTCACCAAGACTAATACTTCCATCTCCATTTTTGTCGGCATGTGAAATAGCGCTGGCTGAATTGCTTACCAGTTGTTTTGCCGTATCAACAATTTGTAAAAGGTGAATCATTTCGTTTTTCTTTGGTTCGTAAAAATAGGTTTATGCAAATACTGTATTGAAAAATCTTTTCAACAACTGTGGAAGAACGAGAAAAATGGTGCCACGTTGCGGGAGGAAGAGAAGTTTTAGAGTTCTTTAACAAGAATAAAGTTTAAAAGTACCATAAGCTCAAAAGGTTTAAGAAGATTCTTCAATCTCTTAAACCTTTTAACTATTAAACTCTTTAACTTTTCAACTATTAATGCGAACCGCTTGGCTTCATCATCATGGCTTGTATTTGCTTCATGGTTTTTTCCATGCCATCAGCGCTGCCGTCGAGAAAGATCACATTGCCTTTACCAAATTCAGCAAAGTTCTTAATTGCTTCCGTCCACATGCTGAAAAGAATTACATTGGTATCGAGGTTAGCCTGTTTCATCTGTTCTGCAGCTTCCGTCATACCTTTTGCCACTTCCTGGCGGAATAAGGCTACACCCTGTCCGCGCAATTGGGCTGCTGTTCTTTCTGCTTCGGCCGATATTTTTATGGAGTTACCTTCTGCTTCTGCAGCTTTTGTTTTAGTAATTAATAATGCCTGACCTTCATTTTCAGCAGCCGCTTTCAGATTGTTGGAGGCCACTACTTTACTCATGGAATCAAGGAT
>JAHEZE010000164.1 GCA_023251235.1 Sphingobacteriales bacterium
AACAATAAATAGTTTTACTAATATGGCCATTGGTTCATCTTTATCACCGTTGTCAACAGAAGTGCGGTTTTGTAATTCGGATTGCAGTGAATATTATGACCTGATTTTCGGAGATAGCTCCATATTTAATGGCCCAAAAATAAACGGTGCCGGTTCTACAAGGCCTATCGTTTCCCGAACCTCAGAATTTACTTGGACGATTAGTTTCCCTCCGGGAACAATTGGGAGATTGTGGAATCGAACACCTGAAGTCCCAACATCAGAACTGTACTATTACGAAGGTAGCCTCGAAATTAAGAAGCAGTAATTGCAACTGATATTTAGCCTTGTTGGCATTCCAATAGTTGTCACTTTTAATTGGCGCTAACTTGCTAATCGACGACATTTGGAAATTTCTGTAGTGCCAATGAAACCTTACCCCTTTTGAAGCCTTCCCCGATAATGAACACCAACAGCGTAAATAAAAAATCAATTAGTAGAAAGTACCTTGTGCAAAATTTTATTTACTTCATCAGCCCGGTTTAATATCATTAGATGTCCTCCTTTATCAATAGTATAATCCGGTCTTGTAAATTTTACCGGAAGTAAATGATCATTCCCTCCATGAAGCTGAACAATACCGGGCAATCTTTCTTGCTGGTTCCAGCTTACAATCGCATTTAATGACCAGCGGATAAAAGCAGGATCTGCATTTTTAATATAGTGATAAATAACTGCCTTATCTTCTGCTGTACCGGCACCCACAATACGATTCAATATTGAAGCAGTTTTTAAAAATCCAACAGGAATTGCCTTATGCAAACCCAATTTTCCTGCCCTCTTAAAATACCAGGGTAATTCATCTGATGATGCAAGGCTGGATATAATAATAGTTTTACGGGGATTTTTAATTCTTGCAATTTCAGAAGCGATCATGCCGCCAAAAGAAAGTCCGATAATCACGAAATCATCCTGAGGAGTTATTAATGAAGAAAGTCGTTTTGCATATCCGGGAAGAGATTCATTTTCCTGAGGAGGTATCCAATCAATAAAAACAGGTTCATACCCTGCCGGGAGTATTATTTTTTGAAAAGCTCTTTGATCGGCTCCTAATCCACTGATGAAATATGTTTTCAAGAAATATTAATATTCCAATGGTACTAATCTCTCAATAGAAACTGTCTGCACCATTTTTTTCGCAACCGGTTTTTCATTAGCAAGAGCGGGTAGCCAGCTGGCCATGGTGGTTTCCAGTTTTGTTATCAGTTCATCATTAAAATCGTCATTCAATCCGCCTTTAAGTATTTTAAAATTCACCGGAGTTCCGTCTTTATCAATTATAAATTCCATCTGGATGAAAGCTTTTTTAATTCCTGCCGGTAAACGATCTCTCATCTCTTTATTCATTTTATCCAGATATTTTAAAAATGCCTCACCACCTCCCGGGTATTTGGGCCATTGATTTACCGCTTCTGCCAGACCAGTTATTTTTCTTTCATTATGTTGTACAAATTTTTTCTTTACAGGCGCTGCATTGGCATCTTCTTCTAGCTTCCTGTCTTTTTTATCCGGAGCATCGTTCACATAATATTCTCCTTTTTCTGAAACCAACACTACCGGCAATTGCTTATTCTTTTCAAAAAAATAAAATGCATCTTCAAGACGGGAAGAAAAATCCTTTAGCTGCTTATCATCTTTTGTAAGTTTATCAAGATATTCGGCGCTCCTTCTTACATTATACCTTATCGGGAAAATATGTACAGGGATAAAATCCTGGCCCAGATCCTTGGCATGTGCAGTAATAAGATAAACTTCCTCAATAAATTGATCAGTTAGCGGAATACATCCAATAGTTACACAACTTCCATGAATAAAAATATCTCCACCCGGCTGATTGGCATCAGCCAATATCCTGTCAGATAAATTCGGATAATTTAATCCCAATGATAAATAGTAATTGCTTTTCGGATTAAACTGGTTGATATAATAAAATCCTTCGGGTACCTGGTAATCTCCTTCCATCCGTTTAGGACCCATTGTTCCAGCCAATGCGCAAACTTTATAAGTTTTGAAAAGCTTGTAGAAATCTTTCCTTTCATTCTTTACCCATACTTCAAGTTGACTATCATATTTAAAGGATCGTACATACACAAATTTTGCCGGCCAGGTTAACCCTTTGGCTTCAAACTCTTTTTGAAGTGTGTTTTCTTTACGACTCATCGCTTCAGCTGGCCGTTGAAAAGATTTCTGGTAATCAATAAAAGAAGAAAAAGCCGAAACCGAAGTGCCGCCGGACCCTGTCTGTGCCGAAAGTATTATCGCACTGAAACATGAAAGGTTGAAAAATGAAATAATTTTTTTCATGCCGGTTAATATTATTCCCAAACGCAGTTATTGAATATTTTAGTACTGCTGTTTCGATAAATAAATGCAAATATAATCTGAAAATGAATGGCAAAGAAGTACCATTTCCCGTCTTTATAAGAATTAATACTATGTAACTGACGCTTATAGGTTTCCTCTTTCTTCCTGCTCTCTTTCAATTGCCTCAAACAACGCTTTGAAATTTCCTTTTCCAAAACTTTTGGCGCCTTTTCGTTGAATGATCTCAAAAAATAAAGTGGGTCTGTCTTCCACAGGTTTGGTGAACAACTGCAGCAAATATCCTTCCTCATCACGATCTACCAGTATTCCCAATTCTTTCAACGGTTCCAGGTCTTCATCAATATGCCCTACTCTGTCAAGCAAATCATCATAATAAGAAGTTGGCACTCTTAAAAATTCAACACCACGATTTCTTAATTCTGTTACGGTTTGTACAATATCTTTAGTAGCCATGGCTACATGTTGTACACCTTCGCCATTATAAAATTCAAGATACTCTTCTACCTGGCTTTTCTTTTTTCCTTCTGCCGGCTCATTGATTGGAAACTTAACAAAGCCATTTCCATTGCTCATCACTTTACTCATCAGCGCAGAATATTCTGTAGAAATATCGTTATCATCAAATGATAAAATATTTCTGAAGCCCATCACATCTTCATAAAATTTCACCCATGGGTTCATTTGGTTCCAGCCTACATTTCCCACACAATGATCGACATAAAGCAATCCGGTATCGGAAGGTTGAAAATATGGATTGCTCCATACTCTGTAACCCGGCATAAACGCCCCGTTATAGTTTTTTCTTTCCACAAACAAATGAACCGTATCGCCATAAGTATGAATGCCACTCAAAACCACTTCGCCATCTTTATCTTTCAAATGCTGTGGTTGCCAATACGATATTGCCCCCCTTTTTGTTGTCTCTTCCCATGCACGGGTAGCATCATCTACTTTTAATGCAAGTGCTTTTACAGCATCCCCATGTTTATAAATATGGTCTGCTATTTCATTATTACTGCGGATGGGTGTAGTAAGTACGAGGGTCAATTTATTTTGCCGAACAGCATAACTTGCCCGGTCTTTTACCCCTGTTTCCGGAC
>JAHEZE010000107.1 GCA_023251235.1 Sphingobacteriales bacterium
TCTGAAGTATCACATCGGTTAAAAAATTAAAACAAAGTTTATGAAAAAGATCATTCTTTTCTCTTTGTTGCTGATCTTGTCAGCAGCATCTTTCAGCCAGCAAACTAAAAATGTAAAACCACAACTTACTAAAACTGATTACCTGCAGAAAAGCAGGAATCAGAAGAATGCCGCATGGATACTATTGGGCGGAGGTGCCACATTGATAATTACCGCTGCTGTATTCCCACAAGGAGAATTTACCGGTTTACAATTTGATCCCTTTACTTTAATATCTGAAGGACATAAAAATGATGGGATAATAGGGGCATTGGAATTGAGCGGGGTACTTTCTATGTTAGGAAGTATTCCTTTATTCATATCTTCAGGAATGAATAAAAGAAAAGCGATGAGCATTTCATTCAAGAATGAAAAAGTTCCTCAATTCATGAATGGAAGTATTGTAAACCGCCCTATTCCTTCGCTCTCTTTAAAAATTAATTTATAAGCCTGACAATAATTTAAAAGACTTCGCTTAATAAACGAAGTCTTTTAATATGTAGCTTCTTAATATTTATTTAATAACTGATCCAAAAACTTTTTTCAGAATATCTGTTGTTCTTGCCACGGGGTTTGCCCTTATATTGGCTTCTTCTTTCGATATCTGGTCAAACAGTGCATCAACCGCTTTGCCCACAACATAAGAAGGAAGATCGGGGTTTATTTTTTTAAACGTAGTGGGAAAATTGTTGTAGGTGCTTACAATATCACCATAATATTTTGTCGCATCCACCTTGTCCAGTGAACTTTTTATAGACGGAGTAAATGTCGCAATCAATTTCTGTGTTGTTTTTTGCCGGAAATAATTTGTAGCTGCATCTTTCGGACCTTTTATAATATTGATGGCGTCAACAAGTGTCATTTGTTTAATAGCGTCTACAAAAATTGGTTTGGCAAAACCTACTGCATCTTCAGCGCCACGGTTGATTTGAAGAATGGCTTTATCTACCTGTGCACCCATGCCAAGATTACGGAGTGTGTTTTCAATCTTCTTTGCATCAGGAGGAAGAAATAATTTGTACGCTTCATTTCCGAAAAAGCCATCGGGCTTATTTAAAAATGAAATGCCCCTCACTACACCATTATTCAATGCTTCTTTTATTCCCTGCCCCGCTTCAGCTTCTGTAACTCCTCCGCCTATCTTAGGCAATTGGGATAATGTAGAACAGGACACAAAAAGAGTAAACACAAAAGAAAGAGGGTAAAAGTTTTTTCTCATAATTTTTTTTTGAAATATAGTTTCAAAATGCCTGCCAGAAAATTGATCTGTATTTTCTTTTGAAAAAAATAACATTACATTTTCAGGCTTTTTTTCCGCTTTTCAACACGTTCACGCATCCGCCGGAAGTATCTCAATCTTTCTTTTTCACTTACCTCGCTGATCAGCGTTGAACGGCGGACAAGATTCTGTATATAGTGGTAATGGCTTTCACAAAAATTGATATCCCGTGTAAGCATATAATTTATAGCCGTATGTGGTACCGATGCCATCTTGGTATTATCCAGTAAAATCAATATGCTGTTGTCCTGTAATACAATTTCATTGAAGTACATATTGAATTTTCCCAGTGGCTTTTTTTCCAGATCATCAATATTAAATTTATAAGCTCTCCTGGCCTGCTCTTCAAGATGATTCAGCAATTTTTCAGTGGCTTCATATACTTTTAATGCATCTTTATCCGACCTGAACATCTTGTTGTCGATGTAATATTCAATCTGGTGAAGGGTGCTGTTCCAGCTTTCAATATTCCACACTTCGGTTGAGTCTAACTGATTATACAATCCCGCCACTTTCTGCCCGATCGCAAACAGGTCATCAGGATATTCATCAAGATTTACTTTTTTATTTTTAAATTCAGGGAAATAGATTAGTGTACCCATCCAAAAAAAATATTTGAATGCAGCCAAGTCCCTTACATTGAAATAATGGAAGATCGGGGTCTCCTTGCACAGATAATAGACCTCTTTTTTCTTAAAACTGTTAAAATAAGCCATTGTATGCATCATACTGGTGAGGTAGGCATCAAACCGGAAAGTTTTGCTGTTCAGCAAATTTCCCTCGAACACAAAGCCTGAAGCTTCAATATTCATCAATTGATCAAGAGAAATATTAAACTTAAGTGCAAGCGTATACAATTCTTCAAATGTTATAGCCTTTTCACCACGCATACGGCGATAAGCGCTGTCGCTGCTGATGTCAAGAAGTTTTGCCACTTCATCAGCCACGGAGGCCTCAGCAGGTAACTTTGTTTTAATTAACTGGAAAAGTTGTTGTTGAATTTCAAGTGAGTTCATAGCCGCTGCTTTTATGCCTGCCACCCCGAAGCTTCTGCCTGAAACCGGCCTCTGGCAGATACATCAGCGCAGGCGGGTTAAAGATATTTTTTTCTTTCGCTGATTTTATTCAGCATAATATTAAAGAAACTATTTCTTTGCTTTTCACTGGTCTGGCTGATCAGCGTGGCTTTTTTCATTTGGCTCTGCAAATCTTCATAAAAAGGGTTACAAAAAGTTTCATCTCCTGTCTGTATAAAATTCAGTCCATCATAATTCAGAAATACTCTTTTTGCATGGTCAGTAACTACCATAATGGCATTATCGCCCAACACTGCCCTGTTATAAAAAAATTTAAAATTAATCTTTTTAGATTCCGGGTTTTCTTCCGGCATAAACTTACAGCCATACTCCACTTCGTTTTTCAGATGAACAAAAGTTTCCTCCAGCGCATCATATATAATTCTGATATCAGCAGCCGAAGCAAAATATCCTGAATCCTTATAAAACTCAATTTGCGCAATTGCGGCATTAATGCATTCTGTATTCCAGATTTCTGTAGAGGGTACTTTGTTATACTCCATAACCAAATCCCGGCTTAGTTTTTCAATTTCCGGGGGAACACAGTCCAGTTCAAAATCCCGGTTTGCAAAATCAGGATGTTGTATAACCGTTTTCATCCAGAAAAAATACCTGAAAGCTATATGCGGTTTGTAGTAAAAATTATGAAAGATAGGCATGTCTTTGGTTCGGTAAATGATCTCTTTTTTATTAAAGCTACCGGCATACTGTACCTGTTTTATTAAGTCTTTTAGATATTGTTCATATTTATAACTCTGTGTGTTAACCCGAACACTCTGAAACAGCGTTGAACTGCTTTGAACATTCAACAGCTGATCGAGTGATAATTTAAAATGACCACATAGCTCCCTGGCTTCATCCAGAACAACCGGAGTTTCTCCGCGAATTCGGCGGTAGGCGCTGTCGCTGCTGATATGAAGAACTTCTGCAACCTTATCTACTAAAGATTCAGTTGAAGGCAAAAGCTCTTTAATACGCTGGAACAAAAATTCCTGTGATGAATAATCGGGCATAGTTGGTGTAGCAGGCGTTCGGTTTGCAAAAGCTACAACCAATTCTTTTAAAAATAAAATCAAACCCTTTTCTCACCCCAAAATGGCCATTTGGTGTTTCAAAAGCAACTGGTAAGACTGGCTAGTTTTCACACAATTAAATAAGCCTGAGAGTTATTTGCAGAATCTGCAAATCAAAGGAATGTTAATGCAAAATTCAATTATAAACCGCCTATGTGCGGTAGTAGCTTGGCTGTATGAAAAAAGCAAATATTATGAAACCAGAAACCACCAACCACGAGATACTGCTCTTCACCGGCACCAGCTTTACCAACCGTGAGTTCTGCAGCAGAGATGACGAAAAAGATAATGGCAGAAAAACTTCCCCGATGGAAGAACTTGAAAAAGCCTGCTGGGATGGGATGCTGTATGAAATGTTCCCGGAATTACCGGGAAGCTTTTTAGCTAAATGTGAAAGCTTCATCTGGAATATAGTAAGTGGAATTCACTTTCTGCGGATCAGCATGGGGCCATTCCCACAAGACATGAAAAACGAAAGATCAATAGATCCGTATTTCTTTTTACCAACTGTTAACAGAAATTGAAAGTTCTTATTAAAATATGCAACTAAAAAAATTTGTTCCCCTTAAACTTTATTTTATGATCCCCACTATCATCTTCTTTCTCCTCAGAAGGTATAAAAGGATAAATCCTTCGGGAGCTGCCAGGCTGGAAATCATCCTGGCTGGAATCGGAAAAAGAATAGTTGCCTTTGCCATTTATTTCTTAATTACTGTCTTTGCTTTTTCTCAGGAAAAAAATCTGAAGTACAACATTAAAAGAAATGGGAATATGGTTGGCAATATTCTTTTTACCCAGCACACTCTCGGCAACAGAACTACGCTGAAGTTGGAATCGGAAGTAAGAACCCGTATCATTTTTCTCATTATATCCAAAGCACAGGAAGAAACCATTTATGATAGCGGTATCATGACCTGGTCATCCATCTTTCGCAAAACGAATGATAATGTAAAAGCAGATAAGAAAACAAAGGCAACCGGTAACAGCTATACAATTTATAAAGGAACCAATACAGAAATACTGAACAACTACCCCATCCGGTATAACATGCTCAGCATTTATATACTTGAGCCGGTGAATATATCAAAAGTGTATTCTGATAATTTTCAGCAGTTCGTTGATATTCTGAAACTGGAAACACAGCATTATAAGATAAAATTTCCTGATGGTAACTATAACGAATACTATTATAACAACGGTGTTTGTACAAAAGTAGAAGTGCATAACACACTTTACAGAGCCACAATAGAGCTTAACAATTAAAACTAAAGGTTATGTCAATTTTTTTTCAACACATTATCGTTCTTTTTTCCTGTTATGTTTTTTTCTTCATGGCAGAAAAAAAATCAGCAAAAGCCAATAGTCACCGACTCGATATTATTCTTACCCGGAATGGGAGTATGGATATATGGCAGTTAAAAACAATTTACGGCCTGCTTCTTTTCGGCTCCGGTATTATTTATTACAAAGCAACAGGCAGCATTGATTTTTTTAATACCTCATTTTTCCTTCAGGAAGGGTTTAGTATGACGATCCTGTTAATGACCGTCATTTTTGCTGTTGCTGTCTTTTATGTGGCTTCATTAAACATCCGGTACAGAAACATCTTGCAGCAAGCTTTACCAATTACTTCTTTTTTTCCCTACTTCGCTTTACGGATTCCGTTCCTGATACTTTCTGAATTGTTTTTCCGCGGCGCCCTGCTTTTTGCTATAACAGAAATTGCCGGACCGGTCACAGGCATTATTGTTTCTGTTTTATTATATACTCTGATCAATCTTTTTACGGACAAAAAGAAAATCATTTTGTCTTTGCTGACAGGTTTTTTCCTTGCAATGCTATGCCAATACACCCAATCGGCCTGGCCAGCAGTAATAATACAACTTTCCATAACCCTGATGCACGAAATAAAGCTGATCCGGTTTTCAACAACCTTAAAATCTGAAGCAAAATGAAAATCTTTATTACTGGTGCTACCGGATATATTGGCAACAGGCTGGCTCTTGAAGCTGCCGGAAAAGGATGGATTGTACATGCATTGGTCAGAGATCCTTTTTCAAAGCATATTCCTTCACATAAAAACATTTTATTGTTTAAAGGAGATATTACTGACAAAGCCTCCATAGAAAAAGCTATTGCAGGTTGTGATAAAGTCATCCATTCTGCCGCATTCACAAATGAAATGGATGAAAACAATTCCGGTTTCTATGATGTAAATGTGGAAGGAACAAGAAATATACTGGAAGCGGCTTATCTGTTTAACATATCCCGTCTGGTATTTACAGGAAGTTGTTCCGTTTTTGGCCCTTCGGATGAGCAGCCTGTTTCAGAATCTGATGAGAAATTTATTGCTCCTACCACACAATATGCACTCACAAAACTCAAGGCTGAAGAATTGGTAAAAGAGTTTTGTACAAAAGGACTTTGGTCAGTTATTGTTAGTCCCACCAGGATTTATGGTCCGGGCAATCTTACTTCCGGCAACCCTATCAATAAACTAATTCTTAAAGTGCTTAAAAGCAGAATAGCGCTGATGCCTTCTGATGGAATGATTAACGGCAATTATGTTTTTATTGACGATGTTGTAAGCGGCCATTTCCTTGCTTTGGAAAAGGGATTAAAAGGTGAAAAATATATCATTGGCGGTGAAAATATTTCTTACAAAGATTTTTTTAATACCCTTCGTATGCTTTCAGAAAAAAAAATCTTTATAGTTCCGGTAGCAAAATGGTTGTTGAAATCGTGGAGCTGGTTCTTTAACGCTTTGTGTTACCTGGCTGGTACCGGCACTCCGTTATCGCCCAAACTAATTGACAGGATATGGCAAAACCGTGCCCTTAGCTGCGATAAAGCTGTACGGCAACTGGGATACAGGGTTACACCTTTTGCAGAGGGAATGAAAAAAACAATCGATCATTTAAAAAACATTTTATCAAAAGAATCAACAAAATCAATCAATCAATGAACCTCTCTGATTTACAAATTCAACATCATCTTAAATAATCTTAAACTTTATTTTATGACTTACTATTTATTCCTGCAGGAACGCTACCAAAATTTCAGCCTACAGGTAAAATATATCGTTGGGTATATTCTTCTGCTATGCCCTGTTATTATGGCAATTTCATTTGTACGTAATGAAATGCCTTTTGTTTTTCACCTGGTATCTTATTTTATCGGTTGGTTAACATGGACATTTGCAGAATACATGCTGCACCGCTTCTGGCAGCATGGCCAACACAGCAGCAGGGACCACAATTCCATAAAGCTGCATCAAAACCATCATGCACATCCCAATGAAATAAAAATTACTACCGGGCACCGCTTCCTGCTGGCAATATGCTGTATTGTAATGTTTGGTTTATCCGTACTCTTCAATAACTTTTTTTCGATTCTCGCCGGAGTTGTATTCGGTTTTACCTGGTACACTTTTATGCATTGGTTATTGCACCGCCGCTGGACAGCAATTGTATTTCCCCGGTTGCACCGTTTTCATATTTACCACCATTGCAAATATCCCAATCACTGTCACGGCATCAGCGTACCCTGGTGGGATATTTTATTCAACACTATACCACCGATGAACAAAGAGATCACTGAAAAAGTAAAATCATTCTTTTATGGCAAATAAATTTCTTTCATTCACAACTGTCTAAAAACCAAAATCAGCAACAAAAGCTGAGAGAACAAAATCCAAAACCTGAAACTCCCGGTTCATAAAATTCAAAATAAAGCCTTTCTACCTTTGGGTGGAATAGCTTTTGTTTTGCCCGTCTGCAAACCGTAATTTTGACGACTTCAAGAGTTAAAAAAGAATTTCAATTAATTACTGATGCAGACTCCTCCTTTATCAGAACAGGAACAAATAAGAAGAGAAAAACTTGGAGATCTTTTTGGACTGGGTATTGATCCCTTTCCTGCTGCCATGTATCCAATTAATTACAATGCAGCTTTTATTAAAGAAAATTTTACTGAAGAAACCAAAGATAAATATACTCATGTATGCATTGCCGGCCGCATCATGAGTGTAAGGGATATGGGAAAGGCAAACTTCGCTGTAATACAGGATTCTACCGGTCGTATCCAACTCTACATCAGAAGGGATGATATTTGCCCGGGTGAAGATAAAACCCTCTATGATATTGTTTGGAAAAAATGCCTGGACATAGGTGATATTATTGGTGTAAAAGGATTTGTGTTTAAAACAAAAACAGGTGAGATTTCCATTCATGTACAGGAGCTAACGGTTCTTGCCAAATCACTGAAACCGTTGCCTATTGTAAAAGAAGCAGAAGGACAAACTTTTGATGCGGTTACCGATCCCGAATTTAAATACCGTCAGCGTTATGCTGATCTGATCATTAACCCGGATCTAAAGGAAGTATTTATCAAGAGAACAAAACTGATAAATGCAATTCGTGAATTTCTAAATGAGCGGGGTGCATTGGAAGTGGATACCCCTGTTTTACAAAATATTCCCGGCGGTGCTGCAGCCAGGCCATTTACAACTCATCACAATGCATTGGACATTCCCATGTATCTGCGGATTGCCAACGAACTTTATCTAAAAAGATTAATTGTTGGTGGCTTCGATTGGGTATATGAATTCAGCAGAAATTTCCGTAATGAAGGAATGGATCGTACGCATAATCCTGAATTCACCGTGCTGGAATTCTATGTGGCCTACAAAGATTATTTATGGATGATGGAAATTACTGAGCAGCTAATGGAGAAAACAGCATTGGCGGTTAATGGAACAACCAAAGTAACTGTTGATGGAAAAGAAATCGACTTCAAAGCGCCTTATCGCCGTGTTACTATGGCCGATGCCATTAAAGAACATACCGGGTTTGACATCAGCAATATGAGTGAAGATCATTTACGCAGTGTTTGCAAGCAACTGCATATTCATGTAGACAAAACAATGGGCAAAGGAAAACTGATTGATGAAATCTTCAGCGAAAAATGTGAAAAACATTTCGTGCAACCTACTTTTATTATCGACTATCCCAAAGAGATGAGTCCTCTTACCAAAAAGCACAGAAGCAAGCCGGGTCTGGTTGAAAGATTTGAATTGATGGTGAATGGAAAAGAAATTGCCAATGCCTATAGTGAATTGAATGACCCTATTGATCAGCGGGATCGTTTTGGGGAACAATCAAAACTGATGGAACGTGGCGATACGGAAGCCATGTTTATTGACTATGATTTTCTCCGTGCATTGGAATACGGCATGCCACCTACATCAGGCATCGGTTTTGGCATAGACCGAATCTGCATGTTATTACTCAATCAGCTATCCATTCAGGATGTGCTTCTGTTCCCCATGATGAGGCCGGAAAAAAGAGTTGAAGAATAATTTATAGATTTCGCATTATAACTTAAAATTTATTATGTTACTGTAAGGAACTAAATGCAGGTTTTTTTGTAAGTTACAGTTCAAATTAAAACTAACTATTTATGAAAACATTAATTTCTTCAAAAAACATTTCGATGAAAAAATGGATTTCTTTTTCATTGACTGCCGCATTATCTGCATTTTTATTTATTGCATGCAACAGTCCAAAAACAGAATCACCTGCTGAGCCAGTCAAACCAAGCTATGGTGGCTTTGAAAGCCAGGTAAAATGGGGAGAACACCTGGTGACAATTGGCGGATGTAACGATTGTCATACGCCAAAGAAAATGGGACCTAACGGGCCGGAGGATGACATGAGCCTGATGCTTTCAGGACATCCTGCGCAAATGCCTCCTGCCAATTTTGATCGGATGGAAGCTGCTAAAAAAGGTTTAATTGTTACCCAAACATTCACATCATGGACCGGGCCTTGGGGAACAACTTTCGCGGCAAATCTTACTTCAGACTCAACAGGTATTGGTGGCTGGAAGGAAGAGCAATTTCTCAAAGCCCTGAAAGAGAAAAAATGGATGGGTCTTGAGAATACAAGACCGCTTATGCCGCCCATGTCAATGATGCCGGCAACCAAAATGAGTGATGATGAACTGAAAGCAATTTTTGCTTATCTTAAAACAACAGCACCTATTAAAAACGTCAGTCCGGAGGCAGTTTTGTTACCCCCACCTGCAACTAAATAAACAGTAAGAGAGCTAAAAGAAGTATTCAATTTCTGAGGATCATATTCTGAGGTAAGAATGTGATCCTATCTTATTTTTCAAATACTCATCTAAACAAAAAGATCTGTATAAAGTTTTGCTCCGGGTACAACTGAGTATTTACTTAAATCAGTTATGCCTTCATTGGCAAGCACATCTTCATCGATAAAACAGTTGCCGGTACATTCTGTTGAATTTTTACTTAATATAAAATAAGCAGCATCGGCTAAAATATCCGTAGTGCGACTCATCCTGGCTAAAATTTCCCCGCCCAGAATATTTCTTACTGCCGCTGTATCAATAGTTGTTTTCGGCCACAGTGCATTTGATGCAATTTTGTTTTGTTTGAATTCTTCAGCCCATCCTATTGCCATCATGCTCATATTATATTTTGTCATTGTATAGGCAACATGAATACTCAGCCATTTTGGATCAAGATTTACCGGGGGGGATAAATTAAGTATATGCGGGTTAGAAGACTTTTTTAAATGAGGGATACAGGCTTTCGTTACAAAAAAAGTTCCTCTTACATTGATGTCATGCATCAAATCAAAACGTTTGGGTTCGGTTTGTTCAGTAGGAGTAATGGCAATAGCTGATGCATTATTAATAAGAATATCAATACCGCCAAAAGTTTCAATGGCTTTATCAACTGCTTCTTTTATCTGTTCTTCAAATCGTATGTCACATTGTACAGGCAATGCTTTGCCGCCAGCCTTTTCAATTTCTTCTGCTGCAGAAAAAATGGTTCCTCCCAGTTTAGGATTTTCTTCTATTGATTTTGCAACCACAATAATATTAGCACCGTCACCTGCAAGTTTTAATGCAATGGCTTTACCAATACCACGGCTGGCGCCGGTAATAAAAACTGTTTTGTTTTTAAAAAACATTTTCAATGATTTAAGTAGTGAAGATAGGTAAAGGCATTAAAAAAGAAGGGGTGTTTCCCTCGTAATTTTACGAGCTGATCGGTAAAATCATCAGTAAAAAAAAGGAGCAGTTTTGCTCTGTTGGGAATTGAAAATGGATGTTATGTTTGTATTCAGAAGTTGATTGATTAGATGACTGCTTCCAATATCCAAATGTCCAAACCGTCCAGAAAAATTTAATCCAACATCCGAAAAACCAAAGTAAAATCCGTATCAATCAACTTTCTTTTTTTTTGAAAAAACCAATGTCCCGTTTAAGTCCAGGCCCAATGAAAAACCAAGACCAATGTCCCGTATCCGTGGATGCTTTAAGGTTAAATGAGCTCTAAAAAAATTATCCCCCCGAAATTCCGGGGGGATTTTTTATTTAGTATTCCGG
>JAHEZE010000165.1 GCA_023251235.1 Sphingobacteriales bacterium
CGATCAATTATCGGCGGGCTGATCGTTCATTTAGGTATTGCCTGGCTGATGGAATTGGGTGGACACCTCGGAAACTTATTAAAATAATTATGTCCCGGAATTCCGGGACATAAAAAATCGCTGCAAACCTGTAAGCCGGATTTTGTCGGGAGCTATCATTTATCTGCCCCGATAGTTACCTATCGGGATCAATCTGCCTACCCTGTATCCTGTCTGCCGTCAGGCAGGCTCGGACGAGCAGCCCTCAAACGATACTATACATGGCATTTCAACTTGTAAGGTTTACCCTTCTATGTAATTACTTACAGAGACCGTAGGCTCTTACCCTACGTTTTCATCTTTTCCCCGCCTGAGGCGGGGTAGTTATTTTCTGTGGCACTTTCTGTTTCCGATAAATCGGAACCCCCGCTATTCGCGGGGTACAATGCTCTGTGCTGTCCGGACTTTCCTCCCTCCCGCCAGAGGCGGGAAAGCGATAGCTTAGTTTGCAGCGAACTGCAAATTTAATCTTTTTAAAACTGAAGCAAAATGCATTTGTATTCTACCTGTTATATTAAAAAGATTTCAAATGATTAATTAAATATTTTAAAGAAATTTGCAAATCATGAGTGATTTTTCCCGGCGAAAGATTCGTTTCTTCTTTCTCTCTTTTCTTAAACACGATTTAAAAGCAAGCATTACAGTTTTCTTTGTTGCGTTGCCTTTATGTTTAGGTATTTCCCTTGCTTCAGGAGCTCCCGTTTATGCAGGTTTTATTTCTGGTATTATTGGTGGAATTATTATCTCCTTAATAAGTAAATCAGAATTAAGTGTAAGCGGGCCTGCAGCAGGTCTTACATTAATTTGTGCAGCAGCCATTCTGAAATTAGGCTCTATAGAAATATTTTTTCTCAGTGTTTCTATAGCTGGCTTGCTTCAGATTATTTTAGGCCTGGTGAAATTGGGCGGCTTTACCCATTTTATTCCTTCCGCCGTGATAAAAGGGATGCTGACAGCAATAGGTATTATATTAATATCCAAACAAATTCCATCCCTGGTCGGGTATAATAAACCGGCTTTCTGGTCAAATGAGCTCTTTAATATTATAACATTGGATCATGTTTTCAGCAATGTAAAAAGTCTTTATAAAAGTATTTCAGCCGGTGCCATTATTATTTCTGGTTTGTCAATCGCCTTTCTTGCTGTATGGAAAAGAACACTGGCTTATAAAGCTGGATTTATTCCTGCATCGTTTGTAACTGTAGTATTTGGCAGCCTGTTGGCATTTGCCTTTAAAAATATTTTTCCTTCAATAGGTCTTACACCTGAACAGTATGTTTCATTACCTCATCGTTTTTTGGAACAAATAAAATTTCCTGATTTCTCTTCACTCTTTTCCAATAGTGAAATATGGAAAACAGGGGTGATTATTTTTTTTGTTGCTTCCCTTGAAAGTTTATTGAGTATTACAGCCATTGATAAACTGGATCCATATAACAGGGTAACACCCCCAAACCGGGAATTGATAGCACAAGGAATAGGAAATTTCTTTAGCGGTCTGTTTGGTGGATTGCCAGTTACCGCTGTAATTCTTCGTGGCTCAGCAAATGCCGAAGCAGGTGCCAAAACAAGGCTTTCTTCTTTCTTTCACGGAGTCTGGCTTTTGATAACCGTGCTGTTTGCTGTTTCATTAGTTAATCAAATTCCGTATTGCGTACTTGCAGTAATCCTTATCCGCACGGGTTACAACCTGGCAAAAACGAAAATGATTATTTCAGTTTACAAACAAGGCCGGGAGCAATTTCTTCCTTTCATAGTTACTGTAATTGCCATTCTGTTTACAGACCTGTTGATTGGGGTATTGATTGGTATTGTTTATAGTATTTATTTTCTGGTAAAACATACTTACCGGGCCGGCTATATTTTAAAGGAAAGAAAAGAAGGACATCATAATCACTATACAATAGAGTTAGCGCTGAATGTAAGTTTCCTGAATAAGGGAAGGATAATTAAAATGCTGGACGGGATTCCTGAATTTTCCGTTGTAGTGATTACCGGCACCGATAGTGTTTATATAGACAACGACATACTTGAAATTTTCCAGGACTTTAAATCAAAAGCTCATCGTAAACATATAGAACTTCATTTAAAAAATATCCCTGAGGTGCAAACTATTGAATTGCATTAATAAGTTTGGCAGATTAGCTATCAGGCTTTAGATCAGTATTCAAAAAATATTTCTGTAGCTCCATAACCAAATCGCGGATCATACTGGTTCACGAATGTTTTCACCTCTTTCCGGTATTTAAGCAGTTCGTGAATATCATCCCGGAGTCTTCCGCTTCCCACACCATGAATAACAATTAATGAAGGTTGCAGGTGGGCAATAGCCAGATCATAAAATTTTTCAAATGTCTTTAATTGTATAGTTAGAATCTGGAGATTACTCATGCCCTGCCAGCTGTCAGTAAGTTTTTCTATATGCAGATCAACAACAGATTTTGGAGATTCCATAAACTGTCTTCCCTTAGAAGCATCATAAACCTGGTTTTTAGAGGAAAGATGTTCCATATCCATTTTCTCCTCTTTTACTTTATCCGGATAAACATCAAAAAGCCGGTAGGAAAAACTTGCTTCATTCCGGGTTCTTATTTCTTCTATTTTAATAAAAAGTTGTTTAGGTTTCAACTTGAGTGACGCTGTGCAAATCTCTGCTTTCTTTTTATCTGGTTTCAATAACGAAAATTCAAATTCAAAGAAAGGACTGTCGTTAAGGTCTTCAAAGGGAACATCATGAATATAAAAATCTTCAAAAGGTTGTACAGTATTTTTTAGTTCAAATTCCGGTTTACCAAAGAAAGCTAATTTGTAATCAAAAGTATAAGCTGCTTCTGTTCTGTTTACCAAATGAACTTTTAAATTATCCACCACGTCATCTCCAAATTCATCCGTATCAAGAACAGGAAGAAAAGTGAGCCACATGCCATCCACTGTTTTTTTATCATTTGTGTTGTCTTCTCTTTTTAAATCATCAACATATTTCTTTTCCTTTTTGGTAGAAAATATTTTCTTTTCTGAAAATTTTTTAAAATAAGGGTATTCAACCTGATCATTATAAACCGGAAATTGCACCCCTCCCACATCCAGCATAACCATTTTATCATTGATAATATCAATAACCTCTCCTTCTTCATTGGAATGCAGAACACGAACAATATCGCCAATCTGAAATTTCATGCCCCCTATCCCCAAAAGGGGTATTTAGTTAAAAAATGCTGAACAAAGTTACAGAACCTGCCTGACGGCAGGCCCTGAAAAATGCGACCCACCTATGCTGAAGCTTCGGTGGGCTGACGCGACAGTTGATGATAAGAATTTCTGTAGCAGGCTACACAATCATTTTTTTAATGCGAGTTTACTTTTTTTATACCCATAA
>JAHEZE010000166.1 GCA_023251235.1 Sphingobacteriales bacterium
ACGCAATACGTGTAAGCCCACTGCCGATCTCATCATGCATATCCCTGCTGATGCGGTTGCGTTCTGCTCCTATGGCCTGCTGCTTTTCTAAATGCTGCAGTTTCTTTTTTATTTTTCGCTGTGCTAAGTTTCTTGTAACAAGAATAGCAGTAAGCATAATTAAAACACCACAAAGTATATAAAACCACGTTCGCTGCCAAAACGGTGCGTTGATGATAACGGTGATTCTTTCTTCATTACTCCATTCACCGGCGTTATTACTGGCTTGTATAATTAATGTATAATAACCGGGGAGTAGTTTGCCATACCTAATTTGTTTATTGTAAGTAGTTATCCATTTATCATCCCATCCATCCAGTTTATATTTGATCTTATTTGCTTTTGAACGGGTATAATCAAATGCCGCAACCTGGAAAACAATATCATTTTGAAGATAGCCAAGTTGCATGGTTTTGTTATTTAAAAACACTGAATCTCTCCTGAAAGGGATGTTTTCAACAAGAATAGATGTAATACCAACCGAAGGTTTTGCTTTGCTTTCCGGAAATTTTCCTGAACGAAACCAGTTAAAACCATTTACCCCGCCGAAATAAAAATTCCCCGATATCCCTTTGTGAAAGGCGCCGGCATTAAACTCATTACTTTGCAATCCCTCGTTTACAGTATAATTCTGAAAAGTATTTGCATTCCTGTTAAAATAAACGAGACCCCCATTTGTACTCATCCAGAAATTATGTTGTGCATCTTCCAGTATGCCATACACAAAACTGTTACCCATGCCATTTGATTCATCATAGATCCTGTAGTCCTTTGTTTTGGTATCAAACTGAATCACTCCTTTATCCGAAGCCAGCCATAGAACACTGCCATCTGTTTCATCCACATGGATACTCCGGAAATTTATGCCGGAAAAAAACTGTTCATGTATAAAAAGACTATCATTGATTAACCTGCCATGATAAAAACCTGCAATGGGTATGGCAATCCATATTTCGTTATCATTGATTTCTTTAATGTCAGTGAAAGTGGAGCCGTACCATACTATCCGGGTATTGAATTGGGGAATACCTTTATTATAATTTTTCTTTTTTATCGAGACTACCTGGCCATAAGCAGCTATTATTACATCTCCCTTTTTTGATTGAATTATGCTATGAACGTAGACCTCTGAACGTTGCGGTACTATTCGCCATGGAACCGGTACCAGGTAAAATTTTCTATGCCCCTCATCGAAAACAGAAAGGCCTTTGTCGTGACCAACCCATATCGTACCCTCCTTATCCCTGAAAATGATATTGACGAAATTGCCCTGCAGGCTGTACGGATCTTTTTCATCGTGTGAAAAATTTTTAAGACTGCCATCAGACGGATCATAGATATTAAGTCCGCTCAGGGTGCCAAACCATATCCGTTTTTTGGCATCTTCATACAGGCTTTTTGTAAAAAAATTTTTTGCAGCAGAATATGCTGCTTCATTGATGGGAAATAAATTAAAGAACGGCGGCTTCAGATCAAGTTTACATACCCCGGCGCCATCTGTTCCGATCCAGAGATTCCCCGAACGGTCTTCTGCCACTGCACTGATGAAATCTGAACTAAGTGATTGCTGTCCCGAAATATTTTTCCTGTATCGATATAATTGGCGGGTAGTAAAATCATAGCATAACAATCCTTGTTCGCTTTTAAAAGTCCACAATCTTCCATAACTATCTTCAAATCCCAATGAGCGAAGACCGGTGTTGCCGGATGTACCCGTAAGCCTGAAGGAATCGGTAACGGATGAAACAGAATCGTACCGGTAAATAAAATTTTCATTGCCGGTGTAATATTTTCCTTTACTGAAAATTATTGTCTGGTAATTTTTCCCTTTGAATTCATGTGAATATTTTTTTTCCTTTTTGTTAAACCGGATCATGCCGTCGTTTTGATACCAGCTAAGCCAGATATTACCTGCCGGATCAATAGTGGCGAAATCAATGAATGAAAGTTTTGAAAATTCACCAACGAAAGGATGAGAATAACGGGTCCAGGCTTTGGTTTTTATATTCCATGAAACAACCCCAAATACCCTGTGATACATCCACAATGTTTGATCGTTATCACACTCCAGCAATTTGAAATAGACGATGCCTTTTTTTTCATCAGGAAATAAATAGCCTTGTTTTATTTCGTCTTCAAGACGGTCATAATAATAAAGCCCAGTTTCGGTGCTGTACCATATATTGTGTTTTATATCTTCACAAAGACCTCCTCTGATAAAATTTGAATTGCCTCTCCTTTTCAGGTCAGATTTGCTTTTATATACTTTTATTTCCTCACCGTCATAGCGGTTTAGACCATCGGCTGTGCCAAACCACATGAAGCCCTCTTTGTCCTGGTAAATGGAATACACAGAATTTTGGGATAAGCCTTCATTTACCCCCAATGTTTCAAACCGTGGAATGATGGGTTGTGAAAAAGAAACGGAAAATATAAACACAGTTAATATACTTACTAAGAGCCGCACAGGCAGGTGGTTTGTTTGTTTTAGTAAGTTAGAATATTAACGGATGAAAACAAAAATCCTGTCCCGCATAAACGGGACGGGATCTACTATTGTGAAAAATATTTTTTTAACCCAGCGCTACCCGCTTAAACTCTATCACTTTTATATCGCCGGATTCCTTCAGATAATCAGCAACTGTTTTGTTACCGTCCTTTACAAAAGCTTGTGCAGTTAAAGTTTGTTCTTTAAAGAAAGCACCCATTTTGCCTTCGGCAATTTTTGCCAGCATTTCATTGGGTTTGCCCGCCATCTTCGGGTCCTGCTTCATCAGTTCCATTATGATGTCTTTTTCACGGGCAATGATTTCAGCCGGTACACTGGCAGCATCTACTGCTACAGGGTTTAATGCTGCGATCTGCATCGCAATATCTTTACCCACATCTGCAACTTCTTTATTTAGTCCTACTAATACTCCGATACGATTGGCGCCATGAATATAAGAAGCTACATAAGCCGCGTCAATTCTTGCAAATTTTGTAATGCCTATTTTTTCTCCGATTGAAGCAAGCTTATCATTAACAAGGTCAGCTACTGTTGAACCGTTTATGCTTGCCGCATTCAATTCATCAAGACTTTTAATATTGTTTTTTATGGCTGCATCGGCTATGCTTTTTGCAAAAGCCACAAAGTCTGCGTTCTTTCCAACAAAATCAGTTTCACAACTTACACAAACAACAATACCTGTTTTGTGATCGGTTGTTGTCTGGGCGATCACTACTCCTTCTTTTGCTTCACGGTCGCTGCGTTTGGCGGCTACTTTTTGTCCTTGTTTTCTTAACCAGTCAATAGCAGCTTCAAAATCGCCATTGGTTTCTGTTAAGGCCTTGCGGCAATCCATCATACCAGCTCCGGTCATCTGGC
>JAHEZE010000029.1:0-16368 GCA_023251235.1 Sphingobacteriales bacterium
GAAAAGAAGATCCATAACCCGCCGCTGAACCAAGAGGATTTTTATTCGTTACATCATACGCTGCTTTCAAACTAATCATATCATCCACCAGGCTTTCAGCATAAGCTCCAAACCACAAACCAAAAGAAGAAGGCATTGCTAATTGGAGATGAGTATAGCCGGGCAGTAAATGTTCTTTATATTTTTCACTTTGTGTTTGCAAAAGTTCAAAGAACGGCTGTATGGATTTTACCAGTTCTTCCAATTCATTTCTTAAAAATAATTTTATATCCACCAGCACCTGGTCGTTACGGCTCCGGGCACTGTGAATTTTTTTTCCGGTATCTCCCAGTTTTTGGGTTAGCAATAATTCTATCTGTGAGTGAATGTCTTCAACATTATTGTCCATTGTGAAATGTGAATTGTCAATTTGCCTGAAGATGTTCCGAAGTTCTTTTACGAGTAAATCTTTTTCATTTTTAGTGAGAAGGCCAACTGTTTCCAGCATTATCACATGTGCAATGGAACCCAGCACCTCAAATGGAGCAAGCAGTAAATCAAATTTTCTGTCGTTGCCAATAGTAAACAGTTCAACTTCTTTTAATGAGGTTTTATCTTTTTGCCACAACTTCATAGCAGTTCATTTAATAGTTGAATGTACAACTCAATCCCCTCTTTTATTTCATTAATATATATAAACTCATCTGCTGTATGACTTCTTGCACTATCACCCGGTCCGATTTTTAAAGTTGCAAAAGGCATCAGCGCCTTATCAGAAGTGGTGGGAGAGCCATAATAGGTTCTTCCCAATTTTAATCCTGCTTCCACCAAAGAATGATTTAATGCAATTGCACTCGATCGCAATCTTGTGCTTCTTGGCTTTATTTCACACTGCACATTTGATTTTATGATGTCCAGTATTTCCTCAAAAGAATATAATTCATTCACCCGGCAATCTACCACAAACCTGCATTGTGAGGGAACTACATTATGCGCCTTGTTTTCAGTATCAATTACCGTCACACTCATTTTTACCGGTCCGAGTAAATTGGAGATTTTATCAAAGCGATAAGCTCTGAACCACTCAATATCTTTAAGAGCTTTATAAATAGCATTTTCACCTTCGTCTCTTGCGGCATGTCCCGCTCTTCCGGCTGATGTACAATCCAGCACCAGTAACCCTTTTTCTGCAATTGCCATTTTCATTAATGTAGGCTCACCCACTATTCCAAAATCAATTTCGCCCAGTGTTGGCAATAATACTTCAATACCATTATGACCGGAAATTTCTTCTTCAGCGGTGGCGACGATAACTAAATTATATTTCAGATTTTCTTTTTCATAGAAATAAAGAAATGCAGCTATTAAAGAAACAAGACTTCCACCGGCATCATTGCTTCCAAGACCAAATAGTTTTTCATCTTTTTCGATAGGAGAAAAGGGATCATTTGTATAACCTTTATTTGGCTTTACCGTATCATGATGTGAATTGAGTAGGATGGTTGGTTTATCGGCATCAAAATATTTATTTCTTGCCCATACATTATACAGGTATTGCTCAGTTTTTACTTCATGTTTTTCAAGAAAGCTCTTTATTAAAACTGAACTGTTATCTTCTTCTTTGCTGAACGAAGGAGTGGCAATCAGTTTTTTTAGTAAATCAATTGCTTCTGACTGTAATATGGAAATATCTTTATCCATTCTCTATGGTTGTACCGGAAGTGCCGGCAATTAATGCAGATAAATTTTCGGCTTTCCCAATAATAACTTTACTTACCCCGCTTTTTAAAGCTGCAAAAGCATTATCCAGTTTTGGAATCATCCCGGCGAATATTTTGCTCCC
The DNA here is from genome assembly GCA_023251235.1 of Sphingobacteriales bacterium. Classification (GTDB taxonomy): domain Bacteria; phylum Bacteroidota; class Bacteroidia; order Chitinophagales; family Chitinophagaceae; genus VBAS01. The sequence goes on from JAHEZE010000029.1 coordinate 1,823, forward strand.
ATCCCCTGAAGGGGGGCTTGGTTTCTTTAAGTTTTGATAATTTTCCCAATTTAATTTTTGAATTACCGAAGTTTCATCTTCCACATCCAGCAATACACCACTTTTCTCAAAAGAATAAATAAGTTCGACGTTAAACTCATCGCTCATCGCCTTGGCAATTTCCTGGGCAATAGTGTCTGCATTGGTATTCAGTAATTGTCCACCCTGGTCATGAGTAATGGGTGCAAATACAAGAGCCAGGTTTTGCTCAAGTAAATTCTTCAGCAGGGGGGTATTGACAGAATCAACATCACCTACATAGCCGTAATCTATTACCGGATGGTTTCTTTTATGCGCAAGTATGATATCGCCATCAACACCGCTAAGACCGATGGCATTACATTCAAAACTCTGCAACTGAGCAACGATATTTTTATTTACATACCCTGCATACACCATCGTTACAATCTTCAGCGTTTCTGCATCGGTGATTCTTCTTCCGTCAACTAATTTTTGTTCAACACCCATCTTCTCTGCCAGTTTAGTTGCAAGCTTACCCCCACCATGCACCAGAATTTTTTTACTGTCAATTGCAGCAAATGATTTTAAAAACGAAGAAAGCTTTGCTTCATCATCAATTATATTTCCACCGATTTTTATGACGTAAAGATTAGTCATTGTTACGCAAAATTTCAGAAAGCACTGCTTGTGCCGCCCACACTCTGTTCGATGCCTGCTGTGTTACAATACTCATTGGTCCATCCAGTATTTCATCATTCAATTCTACATTTCTTCTTACTGGCAAGCAATGCATTACTTTGGCATTGTTTGTAACGGCCCATCGCTTTTTTTTCAATTGCCATTTAGGGTCATTAGCGTATATCTTACCATAGTCTCTGTAAGTGCTCCAGTTTTTCACGTAGACAAAATCAGCATCTTTCAATGCTTCTTCCTGGTTTTTTATTATCGTAGCTCCTTTTGTAAACTCTTCACTCAGCTCATAATCTTCGGGGTGAGTGATAACAAAGTCAGCCTTGCCCCATGCATTAATCCATTGCGCAAAACTATTAGCAACACATTGTGGTAATGCTTTTACATGTGGCGCCCAGGTAAGAACAATTTTTGGTTTGTCCCTATCCCCTAAAGGGGAGTTTAGAAGATTTTCCTGTATTGTAATAATATCAGTTAGCGATTGAAGTGGATGCAGGGTAGCACTCTCTAGACTTACTACAGGTATGCCCGCATATTTAATAAATTGTTTTATGTAAAGTTCACTATAATCATCCTCACGATTTTTTAATGATGGAAATGTGCGGATAGCAAGAATATCAAAATATTTTCCCAGAATAGGAGCTGCATCTTTCACATGTTCTACCGAATTGCCACTCATGATGGCTTCATCTTCAAATTCCAAAGCCCATCCTTCCTGTCCCACATTGAAAACTATACATTCCATACCGAGATTCTGCGCCGCAATCTGAGTGCTCAATCTTGTACGCATACTCGGATTCAGAAACAAACAACCGATGCGTTTATTGATGCCAAGGTTTTTATCAGCAAATGGACTGGCCTTATACGCCAATGCTTTTTGTACCAGTGCATCAATATTATTTACATCATGAACTGAAATGAACTGTTTCAATTTTTGATAGTTTGTTTTTTATGCCTGTTCCGATTTTTTCGGGGAACTAAGCTTTCGTACTACTATTTAGCTTCCGTTGTGTCACTCACTTCAACGTTCTGTTCATTACTGAGCAAATTGATTTCTTCTTTGATGGCTTCTATAAAATCTTCCGCATCTCTTTTTTTCAATGCAAGGCTTGGCAATAAGCGAATCACATTGGGTTTAGCTTCACCGGTAAATATTTTTTGTTTCCAGAGCAAATTCTTTTTTAAATCTTTTAGCTCCTCGGGAACATCAAAGCCAATCATCAACCCTCTGCCTCTTACATTCTTTAATTGTGGAATGGCATCCAATTCATCTTTCAGATATTTGCCAACCATAATTGCATTGCCCATCAGGTCTTCTTCTTCCATTACTTCCAGCACTGCAAGTGCAGCAGCACAGGCAAGATGATTGCCGCCGAAAGTGGTTCCCAATTGGAAATGTTTTGGTTTAATATGTGGAGCAATGATGATTCCGGCAACTGGAAATCCATTACCCATTCCCTTTGCCATTGTATAAATGTCAGCATTCACTCCTGCAAAGTCATGACTGAAAAATTTTCCGCTTCTACCATAACCACATTGTACACTGTCGGCAATATAAACAGCGCCATACTCATCACACAGGCTGCGGATTTTCTGCAGAAATGAATTTTCTGCCACATTAATTCCTCCAACACCCTGAATGCCTTCAATAATGACAGAAGAAATTTCTTTACCCTTTTTTTCAAAACATTCTTCCAACGCCGCTTTATCATTGAAAGGAAGGAAGATCACATTCTCTGTTTCATTCACCGGGGCGATATAATTTTTGTTGTCCGTCGCAGAAACTGCCAGTGAAGTTCTTCCATGAAAAGATTTGGAGAAAGCAATAATTTTCTTTCTTCCATTAAAGAAAGAAGCCATCTTCAATGCATTTTCATTTGCTTCAGCGCCGCTGTTGCAAAGAAAAAGCTGGTAATTTTCTTTACCGGATACCTGGCCCAGTTTTGTTGCCAGTTCCTGTTGCAAAGGAATTTTTATAGAATTTGAATAGAATGCAATTTTCTCCAGTTGTTCTTCAATCCGTTTCACCCAATGCGGATGTGTATGACCAATACTAATGACTGCATGGCCGCCGTACAGATCAAGATACTGTTCGCCTTTATCATCCCATACATAAGAGCCTTTTGCTTTTACAATGGTGATTTCGTTAATCGGATATACGTCGAATAGATTCATTTTTTATATTTTCCCACAAAGACACAAAGCACACAAAGATTTCCGTGCATTCCGTGCCCCCGTAGCATTTAAAAATAGTTTGCTTTTAAGTTAAGCCCTCTTGTTTCATCAAGACCAAACATCAGATTCATATTTTGTACTGCTTGCCCGCTTGCTCCTTTCAATAAATTATCTGCAACAGAATGTATCACTAACTGCTTTCCCACTTTTTCTAACTGGATAATGCACTTATTAGTATTCACTACCTGTTTTAAAAACAAGGGTTCTTTTGTGATATGTGTAAACGGATGTCCGGAATAAAAATCTTCATACAGTTTATTCAATTCATCCAGGCTTAATTCACATTGCATTTGGGAACTTACAAAGATGCCTCTTGTAAAATCTCCTCTCCATGGAATGAAGTTGAGCCCCCCCGCCCCTAAAGGGGAGCTTGGAAAACTTTCCTGCAATTGATGAAGCGATTGATAAATTTCATCAAGATGCTGATGAGTTAAAGTTTTGTAAGCCTGTATATTATTTTCTCTCCAGCTAAAATGAGAAGTAGCAGTAAGGTTTTGCCCTGCGCCTGTACTTCCTGTAATACCGGTTGTGTAAACTTCTTTTAATAATCCTGCTTTTGCTAAAGGCAACAATCCTAACTGAATAGTTGTGGCAAAACAACCTGGATTAGCAACATTGTTTGCTTTTTTGATTTTGTCCCTGTTTAGCTCAGGCAGACCATAAGTAAAGCTGCGAGTCCCGAACTGCGAGCTTTGGGCTAAACGAAAATCATTAGCTAAATCAATAACCTTAATCTTATCAGCGATTTTATTTTCTGTAAGAATCTTTTTTGACTCACCATGACTAAGGCATAAAAACAAAACGGCCCCCTCTAAATCTCCCCCAAAAGGGGAGACTTCCGAAGTGAATTTTATATCAGTTTCCCCAAGCAAATCCTGGTGAACAGAATGAACAGGATTGCCCGCATTGCTCCGGCTATGAATAAAGGAGATTTCCACATCAGGATGATTTAATAGTAGTCTTATTAATTCACCTCCGGTATATCCGGCCCCACCTATCATTCCAGCTTTTATTTTATTTGAATTAGCCATTGAACTTTGAGCATTGAATATTGTTTTTCGAGTATTTTATTTCTTGTTTTCTTTCTGCACTGCATTCCAGATAGAAGTTTGATTGCCGAATATTTTACTAAACCCTCTCACATCTTCTCCGGTAAATCCGGTATTCATTTCACCATACTTTCCAAATTTACTACTCATTAAATCATATTTACTTTCAATACCGGTTACCTGAAATCGGTAAGGCATCAGTTGAACAAATACATCACCGGTTACGTTCTGTTGACTGTTTTCTAAAAATGCTTCGATGTCTCTCATTACCGGGTCAAGTATCTGCCCTTCATGCATCCAGTTGCCATAGAATTGTGCCAAGGTATCTTTCCATTGCAATTGCCATTTAGTAAGTACATGTTTTTCCAATGCATGATGTGCTTTTAAGATAATCATTGGTGCGGCTGCTTCAAAACCTACCCGGCCTTTTATACCAATGATTGTATCGCCAACATGAATATCTCTTCCAATGCCAAAAGGCCCGGCAATTTTTTGAACTTCCTGAATTGCTTCAGACGGATGGCTATAATCTTTTCCGTTTACTTTTTTAAGTTCGCCTTTTACAAAACCCAATTCCAAATTACTAATTCCACTTTCACTTACCTGTGTAGGCCAAGCTTCTTCAGGTAACATTCCTTTGCTGTTCAATGTTTCTTTGCCGCCAACACTGGTTCCCCAAAGTCCTTTATTTATGGAGTATATCGCTTTTTCAAAATTCATTTCCACCCCTTTGCTTTTCAGGTAAGCAATCTCTTCTTCGCGGCTGAGTTTTAAATCGCGGATTGGAGTGATAATTTCTACTCCTGGAATCATAATATGAAACATCATATCAAAACGTACCTGGTCATTACCCGCGCCGGTACTGCCATGTGCTACCGCTTTTGCATCCAGCTTTTTTACATGCTCAGCAATATGCAATGCCTGGCTCAGTCTTTCTGCTGAAACTGAAAACGGATAAGTATTGTTCTTTAAACAGTTTCCGAAGATCAGGTATTTGATGATTCGATCGTAATAACTTTTTACAGCATTAACTGCAGTATGTGATTTAACCCCCAGTTTGTAGGCATGAGCTTCGATTTTTCTTAATTCATCATCGCTAAAACCACCAGTGTTGACGATGATGCTGTGCACCTCATATCCTTTTTCTTCTGTAAGATATTTTACACAATAAGTGGTGTCAAGTCCACCGCTAAATCCTAAAACTATTTTACCCCCATCCCCTAAAGGGGAGCCTTGCAGGTTACTATTATTTGAAGTGGTCATTTTTTATTATGGGTTTCGAATATGTTGAATAGAGTTGTTATAGTACAAGAGTGCGACGCAACGGAAGTTCAAACAGGGAACTTAAGCCGGGCACCTATTATTAAATATTAAAAAAGAATTGCAAAAATGACTTCGGTTTTGAAGCATTATTATTGCCATTTGCATCTTTATCTTTTTTCAAAAAAGGTTTTAATAATTTCCATTGCTTGAAACGCAGCAACCGTTCAAAGCCCGATTTATTTTCCTCGAAAAATTCTTTTGTCTCTTCAGGTTTGTAATGATCCTTTGGATCATAGAGCATGGCCGTGCACATACAAATTTTTCTTTCTTTGCTCATGAGTATTTCATAATTCACACAACTTTTGCAACCCGCCCAGAAGGCTTCATCCTGTGTAAGCTCCGAATAGGTAACAGGTTCGTAGCCGAGTTCACTGTTAATTTTCATGACGGCAAGCCCGGTGGTTAATCCAAATAATTTTGCATTCGGATATTTTTCTTTTGAGAGTTCAAATATTTTTTTCTTAATGGCTTTTGCTACACCGCTTTTCCTGAATGGAGGAGACACAATAAGACCACTATTGGCAACATACTCTCCATGGCTCCATGTTTCAATATAACAAAAACCAACCCAGGTACCATCAGTAGTAATTGCAATTACTGCTTTGCCTTCGGTAATTTTACCTGCAACATATTCGGGTGTTCTTTTGGCAATACCGGTGCCCCTTGCTTTGGCGCTTTCAGCAATTTCCTCGGTGATGGCAGTTGCAAAATGAACGTCATCTGGTGTGGCTACACGTATAACTATGTTTTGATTATCCAAGTTGTGAAATTTGATTTTATAGATGGATGACCAATCCGAAAAAATCAAAGCGGGGGAGCTATTCACTGACAGGGGCCATGGTGAGGGGCTCGTCCTGTCAGATTACACGTCGTGGTCGGGGAGAAAAAGCAAACACATCAAAGCCGACAGAATATATGTCTGTGGCTTCTGGTGCATGAAAAGCTGCCTGTTTAGTATGTGTAAGAATGTTTATCAAATTATAAATGGGTTATAAGTTTGTATGGCAAAAGTATATAATTAATTGAGTTTGCATGAATATTTTTTGCTAAAACAATTACGTCTGTTAGTAGAATGATTTACCGGCATAAATTAAAAAAATGGCCGGACGCTTATGAAAATCAGGTCTGGATATTTTCCATTCAGCAATAGTTTTTGTTCTTATAAATTCTTTTTCACCCGTAATATTAACAGCTATACAAAGAAGAGTAGAAGGATGACAGACAGAAAGTAAAACTTCGGTTATTTGATTATTCCGGTAAGGGGTTTCAATAAAAATCTGTGTACAGTTTTTCTTTGCTGATTCAGCTTCCAGATCTTTAATAGCTTTAATTCTTTCAGAATTACCAATAGGTAAGTAACCGGTAAATTGAAATTGCTGTCCATTCATTCCGCTGGCCATTAATGCAAGAAGAATAGAGTTGGGACCGACAAGTGGTTTTACATCTATATTTAATTCATGGGCTATAGCAATCAACTGCTGCCCCGGATCGGCTATTCCGGGACAACCAGCTTCGCTGATGATGCCAATAGTTTTACCTTCCTTAATTTTTTTTCTGAATGATTCATTTACTGATGCATCGGATAGATTATACCATTCATAGTCATCAATAATAATTTCCTGCCCCGGAAGGTAAACCTTCCAGATTTTTTTTAGATAACGCCGGGACGTTCTTTCATTCTCTACAAAAAATGACTGACATTTTTTTACAGCATCAATTATATAGGGAGGAATTGCAGCAAAGCCGGTCTCGTCAAGCTGAGAAGGTATGAGGTAAACCAATGTATTGCTCATTACTTTCTTGATTTATATAAGCTAAGTGTGGCAGCAATAACCGCATAAGCAGGAGCAAGCACCCAACCGATAATTAATAATCCATGCATCAGGTAAAAAACAATTCCATTGCCTATGGCCAGTCCTTTATGAAGACTGACAAAACGAATGCTTTCTGAAGGAGAAAGTTTTTGCCTTTCAAAACTGTAGTCAAGCATGGAGAAACCGTAGTAATAACATTCCACAAGGATAGCGATCAATGGTGTTATCCAGCCAATGACGGGAATAAAGGAAAGAAGAAAAAGTGCAATCATGTAAACAGATTGCCAGACTGTATTTCTCAAAGCAAGTTTAATTCCCCTAAAAGCATCTTTCATTAACTGAAAAAAATTGAATGGAAAATCTTTTCCTTCTTTTATGGCTTCTGTCTTTTCACTTAAATAAGCAAAAATCGGAGAACCGATGATGAGGAAGATATATTTAAATAAAGAAAAATAGAACATCATCTGGATCAGCCAAAGAATGATGCCGGCAAAAGTAAAAAAGAACCCCAGCCAACTGTTTTGAAATTTCTGCAGCCAACTGTCGAGACCTGTAGTATGTGTTAAATAGTCAATAACAGCAGTAGATGTTTTACCAAATAAATACATGCTTACAACAAACAGTATTGCATAGAAAAGGCCGGGGATGATTATCCATTTCCAGAGCCTGTGCTTCACAATGAAATGATGTGCTTCAATATAAGATTGTATGGCTATGACAATTTCCTTCAGCAAAACCTAAATTTGGGTAAATATAAAGAGAAGCTGCGAGTCCTGTGCCTACCTGTCGGCAGACAGGCTTGTCGAAGGATGAGCTGTTAGCTTTGATTCATTAATGATGAAAAAATTGCCTTTATCATTTTACCAACGCAATAATGTTTTGCAAATAGCACGGGAGCTAATGGGAAAAATATTGGTGACAAAATGGAACGGCATTATTACTTCAGGCCGCATTGTGGAATGCGAAGCCTATAATGGAGTTATTGATAAAGCATCACATGCTTCCGGAGGCAGAAGAACTAACCGGAATGATATTATGTATGCAGAAGGTGGAGTTGCTTATGTTTATATATGTTATGGGATTCATCATTTATTTAATGTGGTTACCAACAATAAGGAAACCCCGCATGCAATACTCATAAGGGCAGTAGATCCAATTAAGGGTATTAATGAAATGTTGAAACGAAGGGGTAAAAAAAAATTGGACTATAACTTGACAAAAGGCCCCGGCAGCTTAAGTGTTGCATTAGGAATTTCTGTTGATCAAAATGGTTTTTCTTTACAGAGCCATCAGCTTTTTATCGCGGATGATGGATTCCCTATTAATAAAAAAGATATTAGCTCCTCACCAAGAATTGGTGTGGAGTCATCCGGGCAGGCAGCAAATTATCCGTATCGTTTTTTTATAAAAGGAAATCCTTATGTAAGTGGAAGCCCGAAGTAAAAAAATTGATATGGATAATTCAAAGGGGATATTGTGATATTTGAATGCAAGAATGTAACTTCAAAAAAAATCAGGTTTGAATAATTTTTCAAAGCTTCAACGAAAATTCATTGCACTGTTTTCTGGTGTAGCTATTGCACTTCTTTTATATTTTCTAAATCCATTCATGGTAGATGATAAGGCCTCTCTTGTGCTGGCCATTGCGGGATTAATGATCACTTGGTGGGTAACGGAAGCATTGCCTATGCCGGTGGTAGCATTAATCCCATTGATTCTTTTCCCTTTATTGCATATCAGCGATATAAAAACCACTGCTTCCAATTACTCAGATCCCATCATCTTTTTGTTTATGGGGGGGTTCATACTGGGTCTTGCTATTGAAAAATGGAACCTGCACCGGAGGATTGCCTTAAATATTGTTCGGGTTACCGGTACAAGCGGAAACAGAATTGTATTGGGATTTATATTAGCTACGGGCTTTATCAGTATGTGGATCAGTAATACGGCTACTACGATGATGATGTTCCCCATTGCCCTTTCTGTAATTCATGTAATGAAAGATAAAAAAGAGGGTAGCGGTAATTATAAAAATTTTAATCTTGCCCTGATGCTTTCAATAGCTTATGCATCTAATTTCGGAGGCATTGCTACAATTATAGGTACCCCACCCAATGTTGCATTTGTTGGTTTTTATGAAAAAAAATATAACACAAATATTGATTTCATAGACTGGATGCTTCTATGTGTACCAATTGCTCTGTTATTAATGTTTGCTTTATATTTTGTTTTAACCAGGATTCTTTTTCCTAATCATATAAAATCGAATGTAGCAGCAAGTCAGCATATAACTGAAGAGCTTTCACTATTAGGAAAGTTTTCTGCTTCAGAAAAAAGAGTAATGATTATTTTTTCCGCCACGGCACTGCTATGGATATTTAAAGATCTAATAAACAAATCACAAACAATAATAAAGCTGGATGATACTATTATTGCCTTAATCGGCGCTGTGTCTTTATTTATTTGTCCTTCGGGTAATCTGAAACATCAGGATAATTTTAGTGAATCAGAAGAACTTGAATCAAGCGGAGGATTACTTAACTGGAGTGATACAAAGAGAATGGCCTGGGGGATTTTATTATTATTTGGCGGTGGACTTGCTTTGGCCGGGGCATTAGAAAAAGCAGGATTGATTCAACACCTTGGTGTCTGGTTATCGAAATTTGCAGGAGGTGGGTTTATGTTATTATTTATGGTAACAGTTATTTCTATTTTTATCAGCGAAGTGATGAGCAATATCGCACAGGTTATTGTTTTTGCTCCTGTCGTATGCAGTTTGGCAGACGCGGTGAAAATGAATCCTTTAATATTAGGTATTGCAATGACACTTGCCGCAAGTTGTGCAAGCATGATGCCAATGGGCACACCCCCCAATGCAATTGTATTCGCAAGCGGAAATATAAAAATAAAGCAGATGATGAAAGCAGGATTGGTGATGAACCTTGTTTCAATTGTTCTCATTACTTTGTTCTGCTGGTTTCTTTTACCGTTACTGATGAAACTGTAATAAAAATATTTAACAATTAAAATTTAAAACCACAACTGATTCCAGGCATGACAATAGTCTTTTTTTTATCAGTGGTTAGTTTATTCTGAAGATTTGTTTTTAATCCAACACCAACGGAAGGGGTTATAAAAAACATATCATTGATCAGAAACATATAGCCTGTCTGAAAAGCAGGTATGAATATCATTGATGTATAAGGTCCATCCGATGGCTGTGAACTAAGTATTATTTTATTTGTAAAGAGATTTGCTTTTATCCCAATAAAAAAACCATCGGGGCGGGGTTTGGTGTAATATCGATAACCAATACCAATTCCCAATCCACCTTTTGTACTATTGTAATAGTAAGACGGAGTATTATCTTTTGCCATGTAATAACCTAAAAAAGCCTGGAAAGAATGATTCAGGCGTGCATTTGATGCAATATGTAACCCTATTACTGAACCATCGGCATAAGTTAAATACTCACCTCCAACATCTGTGGTACGATAGCCAATTTCAGCTTCCTGCGATTTTACTATTTGGAAAATTAGAAAACAACCAAAAAGAATAATAGCTTTTTTCATGGATTGAATTTTACCCAAGATAAAAATTAAATGCTGGAATTAAAACAAGCGGGGATTATTAAGGAAGTACTTAACTGTTATGAATCAGTCTTAAAATTTCGGACAGTTCAACTTCTTAAGTTCCTTGTTGACCGGCTTCTTAATATAAATAAGAGAAATTTCTACACCTCCTTTAAGATTAGAAGCAGGTTTAAGACTTGAAATGTTTACATCATAAGAGGATCCCAGTTGAAAATCTCCAAACTCAAGACCAATGTATGGGATGATTGCGTCAGAAACATTATTAAATCTTGCCCAGGTTCCTAAATAAATAGTGGTAGGATTTTCGTCATCATAATTAAGGTTCATTGCATAGGCTCCTCCAAACATCAGGTTATTGGCATTAGCCTGGGAACTATAGTTGGCACTGAAATGTATAGCATTATATTGACCAAAAGGGATTCGGCCGCCTCCCTGAATGGTTGTTCTTGAATTAAGATAAAACTGCCCGCCCTGGAAAGTTTCTTTGGGCCTGTTGATATGATACATGGAAGCGCCGAGATAAAAATTATTATAACCATTTGTGCTGCCATTATAAAGGAAACCGGCATTCATATCAAAATATTTTACTTTCAAACCGTTTTGCGGAAATATTTCACTGGTAGTGCCTGTAAATCCTAAGGATGTTAATTCATCTTCAAAATCAAGTTTTGTTATATCTAATCTTTTATCAGTATAACTGCCCTGGAAGCCTACCCCTATCTGGTGATAGCCATTTTCGTCAAGGCCTTTATGATAAGCAGTCGATAAAGAAAACTGGTTAGTCGTTAGTGCGCCATTGCCATTTTGATCACTTATTGCGAGTACTCCAAATCCCCAACGATCAATATCAGGCAAATTATTATTTAATAAATGGAAATCCGCAGAAACAGTTTTTGTAATAAAAGCATTGTTGATAGTAGGCCATTGGTTCCTGTAATTTCCTGCCACACGAAATAAACCATCATATTTTCCTGTTAATGCAGGATTCAAGGTTAAGGGAGATGCAAAAAATTGAGAAAAATTTGGGTCCTGCGCAAAAACAGCAGACAGCAGTGTAGTCAACAATAGGGTGAAAAATATTTTTTTCATGAAAAAAAGTAGAAATTTAAAAGTACAACTTTTAAAAGACCTGAAAAACTTAAAATCAGCTGCTTTAATTCTGGTTTTTTATGCCATAAGCAAGATCGCCTGCATCACCCAGGCCAGGAACGATATAACTTTTTGCAGTAAGTTCATCGTCAATGTCTCCGCACCAAATGGTTACAGAAGGCTCTTCTCTTTTCACGTATTCAATTCCAATGGTACATGCTATGGCTGCCACAATATGAATTTCTTTTGGTTTTCCTTCTTCTTTTAAAAAATGTATCGTTTTAACCAATGAAGCACCAGTGGCCAGCATGGGATCCGAAATAATAACTATACGGTTTTCAAGATCGGGACAGGACATGTATTCCAAACTAATCTGAAAAGATCCGTCTTTCTCATGTTTTCTATATGCTGCTACAAAAGCACTATCTGCTTTATCAAAATATCTTAATAAACCATTATGCATCGGAAGCCCCGCCCTTAATATGGTCGCAAGTACCGGTTGTTCTTTCAGAATTTTATTGGTAGCCGTTCCCAATGGTGTTTCTGCTTCTTTTTCAACAAAAGGTAATACTTTGCTTATTTCATATGCAGCCACTTCAGCAATACGTTCCAGGTTAGTACGAAAACGCAAACGATCCTGTTGAATATTTATATCCCTTATTTCATTTATCCAATTGCTTACCAGGCTATGCTGTTCGCTAAGATTGATGACCATTTAGAAATTTTAAATTTGAAAGATTTTTGAATTGTACTTTTGGACAAAACTAAAACAAATCTGCTCCCGATGTACCGAGTTTAATTAAAGTATTGGTGGAGACGAAGAAACCAATTTTCTATGGTTTACCGTGCAATAGGTGTACTTGATAATAATTCAGAAATAATTATTGCTTTTGCCGAATTTCATGAAAATGCCGGAGTATGGAGCTGTGAGATAATGGCAAATGAAAAATACCAGATAACTCCGATCGGTGAATCAATAAATAAGTTCATTAAGGATAAGGGTTTGCAATACCAGGTTGCATTGATTTCTTATCACGCATATTCATCCACACGATCAGAATCCGGAGCTATAATAGCAACTGAAACAGAATTGCCTGTTATTACTGATCTTCAGGCAATGGATATAGCCTTAGGAGGGAATGGCGAATTTTTTAGCAATGCTGCCGGGAAAATAAATTTAAAGTTAGATACTGATGAAACTTCCCAATCAGACCTGAAAAAAGCGGTCTGTATTGCATTTATGGGGGTTCTTCGCTGGCGGGAAGAATATAATTTTCTATCTTCCATAACCGGAGCCCGGCGCAATAGTATTGGAGGGGCAGTTTGGTTGGGGCAAGAGGCCTGACATCAATCAATTATTTTACATTAAAGGATCATTTTTAAGCCACTTTGGAAAATGTAGTTTCGACCGTATGACATCAGCATGAGTGCCGTGAAAAAAAATAAAATAACTACCGCCAGCTTTAATAGCAACTCCAATGGAAACGAATTGAGTTTACCACTTGCCGGGTCTGCAGAAGAAAAAAAACTTTTTAAGCAAATACAGGAAAATTTTACCGGGCAATATGATAAAGCTTTTCCCGATAAAATGGCGCCCAAAACAGTTGTCATTATTCCTTCTCTGACGATGGACCAGGAAATACTTTCCAAAATAAGTGGTATAACTTACTATGAAGAAAGATTGCTTTGTATGCTGATGCTGTTGAGGATGCCCCGGACACATGTAGTATATGTAACCAGTCTGCCGGTGGATCCTGTTATTGTGGATTATTATTTACATCTCTTACCGGGAATAACGGGTCATCATGCACAGCAAAGATTGCACCTGCTTAGTTGTTATGATGCATCCTCACGATCATTGACTGAAAAAATTCTTGAACGACCACGCCTGATAGAACGAATTAAATCTGCTATTCCAGGAGATCATATTGCCCATATGGCCTGTTTCAATGTTACTGAAATGGAAAGAACATTATCCGTACAGCTGGGTCTTCCAATATACGGATGCGACCCTGACTTACTTGAATTGGGGAATAAAAGTAACGGCCGTAAAATTTTTAAAGAATGCGGTTTAACAGCGCCGGAAGGATACGAGGATCTTTATACAGAAAAAGACATTATAGAGGCACTCACAAAACTGAAACAAAAAAATCCTTCATTACAAAAGGCTGTCGTAAAAATCAATGATGGATTTTCCGGTGATGGTAATGCGGTATTTTCCTATGAAGGGATAAAACCCAAAGATGATATTGCACATAAAGTAAATAGTTACCTGTACGCAAGGTTAAAAACGGTAGCTGCTGATCTGAGTTTAAAAATGTTTCTTGTCAAGTTCAGAGAAATGGGCGGTATTGCAGAAGAGTTTGTGGAGGGTGAGGTGAAATTATCCCCGTCTGTTCAGTGCCGGGTAAATCCTAAAGGAAAGTGTGTAATCATTTCCACACACGACCAGGAATTAGGTGGAGAAAGCGGGCAGGTTTTCCTGGGTGCTCATTTTCCGGCGCATTCTGATTACGCTGTTGAGCTGGGTCGTATGGGAATGAAAGTGGCCGAGGCGCTAAGGGATAAAGGAGTACTTGGAAGATTTGCAGTGGATTTTATTTCTGTTAAAGAAAAAAATAGCTGGAAACATTATCCCATCGAAATCAATTTAAGAAAAGGAGGAACTACGCATCCCTATATCATGCTTCAGTTTTTGACTGATGGTGATTATGATGCAGAAAAAGGAGTTTATTTTACTGCAAATAAACAAG
>JAHEZE010000029.1:16468-31754 GCA_023251235.1 Sphingobacteriales bacterium
TTTGCTTTCTTTTCCAGGTCATCATCAGGATAACCGTTTAAACATTCAATTATGTTCATCAAATTGTATTTGCCTTTCAGCTGAACTTTTCCAAGATTTCTTAAACGATACTTGTCCGTATCATTTATCATGCGAAGCGTTTCACTGCTTAATAACAAGGGCGACCTGTAATATTTTGTAAGGCTTTCAATTCGGGCTGCCGTATTCACTGTATCAGAAATCGTAGCTGCATCCAGCCGGTGTTCATCTCCCGTAATTCCCATAATCAACGAACCAGTATGCATCCCTATACCAGCTCTGATTACTGGCAAGCCTTCTGTTTGTCGTTGAATGTTCAGTGCATGCACCGCCTTTTGCATGCCAATAGCTGCATTCAACGCATCTTCGGGGTGGCGGGGAAAAATTGCCATGATAGAATCGCCGAGATATTGATTAATAAATCCATTATATTTTCTTATCACCGGACCCAATCGTTCATTAAATGATGAAACAAAACGGAAGTTTTCTTCCGGTGTCATTTTTTCTGATAATGTTGTAAAATCCCTGATGTCTGTAAATAATACTGTAACTATTTTTTCTGCAAGGTCGCCGAGTTTTACATCAGTCAGTGTTTCTTTACCTAACGAACGGATAAATTCATTCGGCACAAATTTTTTAGTCACTTCATGAATTCGCAGGATAGCTTCTTCTCTTTCACGTACTTCCCTTATATTTTTTTCATAAAGCATGGCGCTTTCAATAGCCGTGGAGGATTGCAGCGCCAATGTGACAAGCAATTTAAGATGCGCTGCAGAATATTGTTCGGCATTTTTACCCGCAAGAATTATGGCACCCATAATACGGTGTTTTACTTTCATGGCTGCATAAATAACGGATTGTACATTGTCAACAACAATTCCTTTTTCTTTCAATACCGTCATATCACTCATAATTTCCGACTGACCGCTAAGCCCGATTTTGAGAAGTATGCCACTGTTGGTTTTTAATTTTTCTTCATTGAAAAGCGGTTCTCCGGATTTGGCAGGTATTAATAGTTGCCTGTTCTTTTCATCCCATAACACAATTACTCCGCTATCCGATGGAATGGAATGTATGGCTTGCTCAAGGGTAAGCTGAGCAATTACATCCGGTTCAATGGTCTCTGTCAATTTCTCAGAAAAATTATAAATAACATTTAATTCCTGGTAAAGATTCAGTACTTCAGTTCCCAATTTCTTTTTCTCGGATTCTTTCTTCAGGATGATTGCTAATAGACGTGCAATAGATGCGGCATGAGTATCACCTTTTACCCATCCTGAAATTTCTTCATCAAGTGTTACAGGGAAAGTATGTTGATGAGCAGTTGAAACGGTTCCAAATAAAATGTTGTTTTGATTATCCTCAACAACTATTTCCGATTTTGTTGTTTCTGTCCATGCCTGTAACCATGCTGTTGTTTCACTTTTTCTTCCGAGTAATGATTTGAGTGTTGTTTGCGCCATACCTGTTTGAAATGTTGATAATTGATGACTGTTTTTTTTTACTAAAGGCTCCGGAATTTCCCCTGGGGATCCCTTTGGTATTTCCGGGTTATGAAATTCCTAAAACTTCACGGGCTTTATTTAACAAAACTTCGGGGTCAAATGGTTTGGTCATATATACATCAGCGCCAACATCAAGCCCTTTTTGCCTGTCCATTTCCTGGCCTTTTGCAGTAAGCAATACAATGCAGACATTATTCAAGCCCAGTTCTTTTTTTACACGCCGGCAAACTTCCATACCATTCATCTTGGGCATCATCACATCCAGGAATACGAGTTGCGGATTTTCTTTCTGAATAATTTCCAACGCAATTTCTCCATTCTCTGCTGTTAAAAATTCAACACCTTCATCTTCCAGTTCTTCCAATGTTTGCCCGATCAGCATGCGGATATGCGCTTCATCATCTACAATTAAAATCTTTTGTTCCATTGATATATTTTTTGTTAACTGTTTTTTTTAAATATGCAAACCGAAACTCATAACTCTTAATTCATAACTCTTAACTTTCCCCTCACTGGTATACCAGGAATAAAACATTTTCCAATCCTTTTTCAAATCTAAGTGTTTGTACGATATCCTGTTTGCCGGATAATACCGAATTAATGATAATAATATCCGGTTGATTGGCCACAGCTTTTTCGACCAGTTCTTTTTCATTGGATTCCATTACGGAATATCCTTTTGTTTTCAGCACTTCTGTCAATGTACTCACTGTAGCCGAATCCTGATCCACCACCATTACTTTCTTTTTTGATTTTCCCTGTTCCAGTAAGTTACCAATTTCACTGAATAAAAGCCCGGTATCAATCGGCTTTGTTAAGTATCTGTCAATTCCGATCCGGAAACCTCTTGTTTTATCCTGAACAACAGATAATACAATAATTGGAATGTCCATTGTCTGCGGATCATTTTTAAGAACTGCCGCTACATCAAAACCATTCATCTCTGGCATCATAATATCCAGAATGATCAGATCGGGTTTTTGATTTCGTACACAGTTCAGCGCCTCTTTTCCATTACTGGCTTCAGTAATATTATACCCTGCATCACCCAACTCCTGGTGTAATAAGGAACGGATCGATTCATCATCATCTACAATCAGAATATTGGATGCATTTCCTAAAAAATTAAATTTTGATTGTGCCACCTGCTCTTTTAATTGCTTCACAAGATCATTGAGATGCAAGGGTCTTACAACATCCGTTTTTTTATTAATTGGTAAAGCAAAAGAGAAAGTACTTCCTTTACCTACCTCGCTTTCCACCCAAATGCGGCCGCCGTGGTGTTCTACAATTTCTTTACAAATAGGCAAACCCAATCCGGTTCCTTTTGGTTTATCAGTAAGCGTATCGCCACCTACCTGTTTGAACTGCTCGAACACAGCGCCATAATCTTCCGGGGCAATGCCAATACCTGTATCACGAATGCTTACAATTACTTCATCATCCTTTTTTTGTAAACCGCAGGTAATAGAACCTTTATCAGTAAACTTAACAGAATTTGAAATCAGGTTAATGATCACCTGAATCAATTTGTCTCGGTCACCTGTTATTTCAGGTACATCGGTTTCAATTTGCTTTATCAGTTTCAGATTTTTCTGATCAAATAAAGAAGAAGTAGCGGCAATAGCTCTTTCTGCCACTTCAGACATAGAAACATTTTCCTGGCTCCATTCCATTTTACCGGCTTCAATTTTTGCCAGGTCAAGCACATCATTAATTAAATGGGTAAGTCGTTCTCCTTCTGATATCACTACATGAAGATTCTCTGAAATCTGATTGATGGTTTTTCCTGTTTTTACATCTGATTTATCAACAATTGGAAATATTTTTTCGTCCAGTCTCTTGCGGATAATTTTTGCAAAACCTAATACAGAGGTCAGTGGTGTTCTCAATTCATGACTCACCGTAGACAGGAATGCACTCTTGGCTTCGTTAGCCTTTTCAGCAATTTTACTGGCGGCTTCTGCTTCTTTTTTTGCCAGGTGCACTTCTTCAAAAAGTTGTGCATTTTTCAAAGCAACTCCCACTGAAGAGGCGATTGTAGATAAAAGACGAAGATCGTTTTCATTAAACTGATTCTCATGCTCAGTACTCTGCACACTCAATACTCCCATTATTTCATCTCCAATTGGTATAGGAACCCCAAGATAGGATGCAGCCGGTATACCACTTCGTTGAATTCCCAATTCCTGTGTTCTTTTTGCGACATTTTCATTTATAAGAAGCGGTTCTCTGCTTAAAATAATTTTAGAAGTCAGACCTATTCCAAGTTTACGCGGAGCCATAACGTCGCCATACTGATAAGGGAAATTGAGCATTTGATTTTTTTTATCCAGCAAGCATAGGTAAACGATATTGGCTTTGAATAAATTTATTATCTGGTCGCCTACCATTTTTATCAGTTCATCGGCATTCAACTGTGATGCCAGAGCCTTGCTGATATTATTAACCGTGCTTAATTCTGCAGCTCTTTGCTTAGCATCAGCAAGCAAGTTAGTGGTTTCATCAAAGAGTCGGGCATTTTCCAATGCCACACTCATACTGTTGGTAAGTGTAGTAAGCAATCTGAGATCAGATTCTGTGAATGCATTTTCTTTATCTACATTTTGAAGACTAACAGATCCTTTCACTATATCACCCACTATCATAGGAACAAAAACTGCCGATTTTGGAGGTTGCCCTTTTGTAACACCGGTTCCCCCATGCATTTTTGCAGTTTCCAAATAGTTATTCCGTATATCTAAAGGTTTTTTTGTTGATATAAGTTCCTTGCTGCTCCAATTCAACGGTCGGGATTCAATTGGGAAGCGGACGCCTTTTTCTATTGCGTAATGAAAATGTTCAATCGCAGCGTCATGATCAAATGTCCGGATCACCAGTGTTTGTGTGTCGGGGAATAAACTGCAAAGCCGGTCACCAACAAGTTCATAAATACCTTGCATGTCCAATTCTTTAGCCAACCCATCCTGTACACTATTTATTACTGCCAATTCAGAAGTGCGTTGTTCAGTTTCTTTCAGCAAGCGATTGGTTTCATCAAACAATCTTGCATTTTCCAATGCTACACTCATGCTGTTTGCTAAAGTTTCAAGTAAGCGGATGTCAGATTCATTGAATGCATTATCTTTTTCAATATTCTGAATGCTTACATACCCTTTGATATTATTTCCACTGAGAAGAGGAACAAACATCAATGATTTAGGCATTCCTGTATCTGCTATTGCGGTAATTCCGTATTCTTTCCTTGCTTTTTCTTCAGAATCAATATAAATAGTTTGCTTTTTTTCAATAATCATTTGACGCAAATTATTGATAGGTCTGGAGGGAAGGTTATATTTTTCCCCGTTTTCAAATACATAATTGAAATGTTCAAGCTTATTTGCAGTATCTAAAGTTGCAATTATTACAGCATGTGTTTGAAAGAGTTTCTGCACCCGATCACCAACAAGTTCATAGATACCCTGCAAATCGAGTTCTTTTGCGAGGCCATCCTGAACACTATTAATAACAGCCAGTTCAGCAGTACGTTGTTCAGTTTCATTCAGCAGCCTTGTAGTTTCATCAAAGAGTCTTGCATTTTCAAGAGCCACACTCATACTATTGGCAAGTGTTTCCAATAACCTGACATCTGATTCGCTGAATGCATTTTCCCTGTCAATATTTTGAAGGGTTACATAGCTGGTGATTTTATCTCCAATAATTAAAGGAACATACAGAGCCGATTTGGGAAGTTCAGTTCCGCTGACCGCTTTCATACCAAATTTGTTATAGGCTTCTATAAAATCATTATTGATCAGAATTTTCTGACGGGTGTTAATAAGATGCTGCCTTAATTTATCAAAAGGTCTGGGTTCTGGGAAATACCGTTCTCCTTTTTCAACTATGTACTGGAATTTTTCTGTTTTTACATCATGATTGAAAGTAGCAATACCAACTACCTGCGCATCGAAAAGATCACGGATCCGTTCTCCAATAAGTTCGTAGATGGCCTGGATATCCAGTTCTTTTGCCAAGCCCTCCTGTACACTATTAATAACAGCCAATTCAGCAGTACGTTGCTCTGTTTCTTTAAGCAGGCGGGTGGTTTCGTCAAAGAGGCGTGCATTTTCAAGTGCCACACTCATACTATTAGTAAGGGTGGTAAGCAGGCGTAGATCCGATTCATTAAAAGCATGTTCTCTTTGTACGTTTTGCAAACTGATGGAACCTTTTACCAAATCCCCTACTATCATAGGGACAAAGACCGCTGATTTAACAGGCAAACCTTCTGTTACTGATGATTCACCAATCTCTTTCATTAGTCCTTCATAATTCTCTTCAATATCAACGGGTTTTTTAGTCAGCATCAGTTGCTTGCTTTCCCATATAAATGGTCGTGATTCTATCTCTAAATAAACTCCCTGTTCAATTGCATAGTGGAAATGCTCCAGACCAGTTTCATGTTCGAATGTCCGGATCACCAATGTTTCCGTATCAGGAAATAATTTGCAAAGCCGGTCGCCAATAAGTTTATAAATACCCTGCATATCCAGTTCTTTTGCCAGGCCATCCTGCACACTGTTGATGACGGCAAGTTCCGCTGTACGTTGTTCGGTTTCTTTAAGCAGGCGATTTGTTTAATCAAAGAGGCGGGCATTTTCCAACGCCACACTCATACTGTTGGTGATGGTAGTAAGTAATCTCAGGTCAGCTTCTGTATAAGCATTTTCCTTGTCTACATTCTGCAGGCTTACGGATCCCTTTACTACTCCACCAACCAGCATGGGAACAAAAATTCCTGATTTTGTAGGTTGACCAACAAAGACCCCGGCGCCTCCGAATTTTTTTGAAGTTTCAAGATAATTTTCATTTATCTGGATAGGCTTTTGAGTTTGGATCATAAGCTTGCTATGCCAAACAAATGATTTAGGTTCGATAAATTGTCTTTCTCCTTTTTCAACTGCATAACGCCAGTTTTCTTTGCCCGTATCATGATCAAATGTCCGGATAACCAGGTTGGGGGCGTTGAAAACTTTGATGATACGATCGCCAACAAGATCATAAATACCTTGTATATCCAACTCTTTTGCCAAACCGTCCTGTACACTGTTGATTACAGCGAGTTCGGCAGTTCGTTGTTCCGTTTCTTTCAGTAGTCTGGTAGTTTCATCAAAGAGGCGGGCACTTTCCAATGCTACACTCATACTATTTGAAAGAGTAGATAAAAGATTTACATCAGAATCTGAAAAAGCATTTTCCTGATCCAGGTTTTGTAAACTGATTACGCCGGTAACTTCACCGCTTGCAATCATGGGAACTAATACAATTGACTTAGCTCCTTTGCCAACTATGACTGCCTGATTATATTTTGATCTTTGCTTATCAAGATCTTTATTGATGACAAGTGGTTTTGTTGTTTCAATAACATGCTTTCTGAATCCTTTCAGTGGTCTTGGCCCTAATAAAGTGCGGTCACCTTTTTCATAAGTATAACAATCTTCTATCAGTTGTGTTGTTTTATCGTAAGCTACTATATCAATAACCTGCGCATTAAAAATCTCTCTCATTTTTTCACCTACGAGATCATAAATACCTTTTATATCCAGTTCACGGGCAAGACCACCCTGTACGCTGTTAATCACGGAAAGTTCAGCAGTACGCTGTTCAGTTTCAGTCAGCAGCCGGGTAGTTTCATCAAAGAGTCGGGCACTTTCTAATGCTACACTCATACTATTTGATAGGGTAGTAAGAAGATTAACATCCGAATTAGAAAAAGCCTGTTCATGATCGAGATTTTGCAAACTGATAACCCCCTTCACTTTTCCTCCGGCAATCATGGGAACATAAATTTGTGATTTTGGTGTTTCACCTATCAACACCTCATTGCCAAATTCTTTTATTGCATTTTCTACATCTTCATTATGAAGTAATAATTCACCAGTTTCAATTACATGTTTTCTGAAACCTTTTGCTTCTCTTGCTCCCAGCAGCGTTCTGTCACCCTTTTCATAAGCATATTGATCTCTTATCTGATTTTTGATTGAATCATAGGTAACGATATCAATTACCTGGGCATTAAATATTTCACGCATTTTTTCTCCTACCAACTCATAAATGGATTTAATATCCATTTGTGCCACTAAACTTTCCTGCACACTATTGATAACAGCCAATTCTGCATTGCGTTGCTCTGTTTCTTTCAGCAGCCGTGTGGTTTCATCAAAGAGGCGGGCACTTTCCAATGCCACACTCATACTATTCGCCAATGTGGTAATAAGATTTACATCCGAACTGGTGAATGCATTTTCATGATCAAGATTCTGTAAACTGATAACCCCCTTTACTTCACCGCCTGCAATCATAGGTACATAGACCTGGGACTTTGGCATGTCTCCAATTAATATTTCATTCCCAAAATCCCGCATGGCCTGTTCTACATTGGAATTATGTAATAATAGTACCCCGGTTTCAATAACATGTTTTCTGAATCCTTTCGGCTCTCTTGCACTTACTAATGTCCTATCACCTTTTTCAAAGGAGTATTGATCTTCTACCAGATTTTTACTTTTATCATAAGTAACGATATCAATAACCTGGGCACTAAATATTTCACGAATTTTTTCTCCCACTAATTCATAAATAGATTTTATATCCATTTGTGCCACTAAACTTTCCTGTACACTATTAATCACCGCCAGCTCAGCATTACGTTGTTCGGTTTCTTTCAGCAGTCTTGTAGTTTCGTCAAAACGCCTTGCACTTTCCAATGCTACACTCATACTGTTCGCCAATGTAGTAAGCAGGTTTACATCATTTTCAGAGAAGGCATGTTCCTTATCAAGATTCTGCAAACTGATCATGCCTTTAATTTCATTTCTGGAAATTAGGGGAACAAAGACTGCAGACTTTGGCTGTTCTCCATGAATTACGCTGCTGCTGTGTTCTTTTGCTTTTTGCTCCAGACCTTCATTGATGAGAAGTAATTGACCACTATCTATTACCATCCTTCTGAACCCCGCAGGTTTCCATTTTCCAACTAATGTTCTATCACCTTTTTCATAAGAATATTGGTCATGAAGAAGATCGGTGGCTCTATCGTAGGTTACAATATCAACTACCTGTGCACTAAAAATCTCTCTTATTTTTTCACCTACCAGTTCATAAATCCCCTGCATCTCGATCTCTTTTGCCAATCCATCCTGTACACTGTTTATTACTGATAATTCTGCTGTTCGCTGTTCGGTTTCTTTCAGCAATCGTGTTGTTTCATCAAAGAGCCTTGCATTTTCCAGAGCTACACTCATGCTGTTTGCCAGAGTGCCTAAGAGACGAACGTCAGAAAATGAAAAAGCATGTTCCTGATCTATATTTTGAAGGCTTACATATCCGGTTACTTTGTCGCCTACTTTCAAAGGCATAAATAAAAGTGATTTTGGAGCTTCGGTGCCAGGGACCACTTTCATGCCAAATTCAGCAGCCGCCTTAGGAAAGTCTTCATTAATCAGGATGTTTTGACCGGTGTCAATAAGATGTTGTCTTACCTTATCAAAATGCCGTGGACCGGGATAAGTTATTTCTCCTTTCTCTATATGATAATTAAAGTACTCCAGCTTTTTTTCATGATCAAATGTGGCAATAAGTACCGCCTGCGCATTAAAGAGTTTTTGAATTCTGTCGCCAACGAGTTTATAAATGCCATGAATGTCCAGTTCTCGGGCTAGTCCTTCCTGCACACTATTAATTACGGCCAATTCAGCAGTACGTTGTTCAGTTTCTTTCAGCAGGCGGTTAGTTTCATCAAAGAGTCTTGCATTTTCCAAAGCCACACTCATACTGTTGGCTAAAGTTTCCAGCAAACGAACATCTGAATCACTAAAAGCATTTTCCTTATCCAGATTTTGAAGGCTGACATAACTGGTGACTTTATTACCGACTATCAGCGGAACATATAATAAAGATTTGGGCATTTCAGTCCCCTGAATCACTTTCAATCCAAAATTTATTAAGGCCTCTTCTGCATTATTATTGATTAGAATTTTCTGTTTTGATATAATAAGCTGGTATCGTAATTTATCATACCGCCGCGGTTCAGGATGGAACTGTTCTCCCTTTTCAATCATGTAATTGAATTTTTCCATTCCGGTATCATGGTCGAAGCTTGCAATGATTACAACCTGCGCATCAAATACATCACGGATTTTATTACCTACCAGATCATAAATGGCATTCATATCCAGTTCTCTGGCCAGTCCTTCCTGTACACTATTAATAACTGCTAATTCAGCAGTGCGTTGTTCGGTTTCTTTCAGCAATCGTGTAGTTTCATCAAAGAGTCTTGCATTTTCCAAAGCCACACTCATACTGTTGGCCAATGTTTCCAGCAAACGAATATCTGAATCGCTAAAAGCATTTTCAATTTGCATATTTTGCAAACTGATATAACTATTTACCTTATCACCAATGATCAATGGAACAAAAACTCCTGATTTGGTAGGATTAGTACCCGGTAACGTTCTCAAACCAAAGCGGGCATAAGCTTCTTCATAATTTGTATTAATAACGATTTTCTGGCGGGTAACAATCAGGTGTTGCCTTAATTTGTCGTATGGACGTGGTGGCAGATAAAATCTTTGTCCGTCCTCAATCAGATATTTAAAATGTTCTGTAGCGGTATCATGATCAAAAGTAACAATCATAACAGCCTGTGCATTGAATAACTCCCGTATCCTGTTACCAACAAGATCATAAATCGCCTGCATATCCAGTTCCTTGGCTAATCCTTCCTGTACACTGTTTATTACACCGAGTTCAGCTTTTTGCTGTTCTGTTTCTTTCAGTAGCCGGGTCGTTTCATCAAAGAGTCTTGCATTTTCTAATGCAACTCCCATACTGTTGGCCAATGTTTCCATCAGCCGTACATCGGAATCACTGATGGCATTTTCTCTATCAATATTCTGAATACTGATATTTCCGGTAACTTTTTCACCAATAACTAAGGGAACATACAAGGCAGACTTTGGTTGTTCGGTACCGGGAACTTTCTTCATCCCAAAAGCAGCAGCTACTGCCTCAAAATTTTTATTGATCAGCACTTTTTCTTTTGTCTGGATCAAGTGCTTTCTTAAAGTATTCAGCGGTCTTGGAACAGGATAATATCGTTCGCCTTTTTCAATAAGGTAATGAATATTTTCTGTTTCTTTTTCATGATCGAAAGTAGCGATGCCTACAACCTGCGCATCAAAAAGCTCCCTGATCCTGTTGCCAACAAGATCATAGATTGCCTGAATATCCAATTCCTTAGCCAGACCTTCCTGTACACTATTGATTACGGCCAGTTCAGCAGTTCGTTGTTCTGTTTCTTTGAGCAGCCGGGCATTCTGCAATGCTGTACTCATACTATTGGCCAATGTTTCTAATAGACGAACTTCTGATTCAGAAAAAGCATTTTCCTTATCTACATTTTGTAAGCTAACATAACTGGTAACTTTTTCGCCGGTAATGAGGGGAACAAATACACCTGATTTCATATACTTTGTTCCCGGCAATACATCTTTTCCAAACCAGCCAAATGCTTCTTCTGCTGTTGTAATAATTACCTTTTGTTTTGTACTAATAAGATGCTGTCTTAATTTGTCTAACAGGCGCGGATTCAGATAAAATCGTTCCCCATTTTCAATTGTATAATTAAAATTTTCAGTGCCGGCCTCATAGTCAAATGTGGCAATGATTACAGCTTGTGCATCAAAAAGTTCCTGAATTCTGGTGCCAACAAGGTCATAGATGGCCTGCATATCCATTTCCCGTACAAGTGCTTCCTGCACACTGTTTATTACTGAGAGTTCTTCCCCTCGTTGAATTAACTCGGAAGTTTTCTCTGCCAGCATTTTTTCAAGTTCTGCAATGCGTAATGCGTCCTTAACCATAATGCCAATTAATTTTTGAAAATGAGCCTGTTTAGTGAATCAGGGAGATGGATAATAATAGTTTTCAGATGTACAGATAAAATTGAAAAATCTTTTAAAAATCTGTCTCTAAATGTATACAAAATCTTCTGATTCAGCATCAAAGAATTTCATTAAACCTTTGAAATCTATTAATTAAGATTTTTAATAAAAAAAGAAATGGAAGTATGGGAAGAGAATAGTTATAAACCCAACACGGAACGAAGTTTTGGATAGCCGGTCCGGCTTACAGGAACTTTTTCTCCGGATCGAAGAACAGCTACGTGACTGTCCTTTTCATAAGGATCAATCCTTGTTATCTGGTGAATGCTTACCATATACGACCGATGGCAACGTACAAACTGGGAGCTATCCATTACCTGTTCAAAATGGCCCATCGTTTTATTTTTCAAAAAATATCCTTCTTTGGTATGCACTTTTACAAAATCATCAGCTGCTTCAAGGTAATGAATATCCTGAACGGGAATAATTTTTATTTTGCTTCCGTCTTTAATTACTATGCGCTGGCTTTGCGGAGGAATTAATGATGCTGTTTCCAAAAGTTGCCGGGTATTTTTTTCTAAAGGAGTGTTATATTGATCTCTCCATTTTTGAATGGCTTTATCAAAACGTTCCTGGTTAAAAGGTTTTAGTAAATAATCTATAGCATGTGCTTCAAAAGCTTTGATGGCAAATTCATCAAAGGCGGTAGTGAAAATAACAGCAGGAGGGTAGTCAATTAATTCAAGCATTTCAAAACCATTGATCTTAGGCATTTGAATGTCCAGCAAAACCAGGTCGGGTTTGTATTGCTGGATGGCTTTTACTCCTTCAAATCCATTACCGCATACCTGTGCAATAACCAGGTCGGGATGTTTTTGCAGGTATTCCGTAACAATCAGCCTTGCCAGTGGTTCGTCATCAATAATAATCACTTTAAACATATTGTGGAATTTTCACTGTAGTTGTAAAGATATTTTCTTTTGTTTCAGTAGTTACAAGATCATTCCTTGCAAACAATAAGTATAATCTTCTTTGAATCGATTGCAGGCCAAAACCAATTCCCTGTTTTGGAGAAGAAGTTTCCGGATCAAAAGGATTAATGACTTTGATTACTAAAATATTTTCTTCCCTTGTTGCCGACAAACTAATCACTGTTTCTTCAATGGTGTCGTAAAGACCAAACTTAATTGCATTTTCCATTATTGGCTGAAGCAGCAAAGTTGGCAATTTTAATTGTTTGATGGTTTCATCACATTCAATAATTGTGGACAGCCTGTTTCCAAATCTTACTTTTTCAATGTCGAGATATAACTGAAGATATTGCAGTTCTTCCTGTAAAGTCACCAGTTGGTTTTCTTCTTTTTTAATTGTGCCTCTTAAAAAATCAGAAAGTTGCTGCACCATTTTTCTTGCTTCCTCCGGCCGGGAACCGATCAACGCATTGATGCTGTTTAAACTGTTAAACAGGAAATGCGGTTGCAATTGCTGGCGCAATTTAAAAAGTTCAGCTTCTTTTGCAAGTTTCTCAGCATCCTGTTTTCTTTTATCGTTTTCTTTTTGTTCTTCCAGGTTATACCATAGAACAGCAATAAGCGTAACACATGCTAATATCATAAATCCGCTGCCTCTTCGTATCGGGAGTGAATTTTTAAGAAAAACAGAATAACCTTCAATATGTCCCAATGATATTGATAAAAGCCAGTAAGTTAAAAAATACCAGGCAATCGTAAGAACAATACACCAGACCAGTATCTGTAAATATCGTTCACGACGTGGAGTGTAATATTTGAGTGTATTGAGAACAAGAAGGCAAGGAAGTAATAGCAGCAAATTGCTGATAAGACTATCTATGATGGCTTGATTCCAGGTAAGGCCATACAATTTCAGCAGAGAAATAAAATTGATAATAATTATCAGCCAGCTGATGATAAAGATGTTTCTGAATCGTGTTACTGAAAATGGTGAGGAGGCCATATGAGTTAAGCGAGTTGCAATAGTTGATGTGAGTCAGAATAAATGATGCCGGATGCTTTTCTGTTTACAATATCAGTATAGGCATCGGCATCATCTCTTTCTTCAATGCGGGAATATAATTCGGCGCCATCAATCATTTCTCCCAGTTTATAAAGTTCACTTACATTAATAAATTTCCATTGAACTAATTGCTGGCGGTTATTAAAAAAGCTTTCTTCTTCTTCAGAACCTCTTTGCCGGATTTTATTGAATGCTTCTTCTTTGCCGGAAGCATATACCAACCGGAGTTGTTCATCAAATTGCGGAGTGTGTTCTCCATCGCCGCAAATAATCCGGAAAACAATTTTTGCAAGATACCAGTTCATAACAGTATGTTTTGGTTAATACCTGCTGCATGGCAGACAGGGTTTAAAAACTTTTTATATCAATGCCTCCGAATATCACGGTTCCTCTTATCAGCAATGTCTTATCGGGAATATCTGATATTGTCTGCATCCTTCTTTTGTCTTCAATGCCGCCGAATATTGTAACGGCTTCTGATTTTACAGACCAGTTAGAAGGAACAAGTAATTTGGTGCCGCCGAAAACAGTGGTGAGTTCGATAACTGCTGTGCCGGTAAAATCAGCCTGCGAAAGATCCAGCTCGGTACCCCCAAAAATATTCAGCAGGTCACCGCCTTTAAAATTTTTAGAGATAATGATTTTTTTTGCGCCGCCGAATATAGAAGTGCTTTCCACAAAGTCTTCTTTACTGTAACTGGCCTCATCGCCCATTATTGGATCTGCACCGGGATCAGTTTTTTTTTCACCAGCTTCCCCATGCCATCTGTGCCTGGGCCGGAGAACAATATATAATCCTAAAATAATTAATAATACAGGCCATTGATAACGCTGGAATGTGAATTCAGGATAAATATCATTTAGAAGGAAACAACCACCTACTAATATTAGTATGAGCCATGCTATACCACGAAAACCATGACGGAATCCAATAAAGAAACCCATTGCAATCAGTAGCATCTGCCAGCTGAAAGCCCAATCAGGAAAATCCGTTACAGTAGCTTTTAATAAGGCAACTATACCAATCAGGAGTATAAATATTCCCGTACCCTTGCTATGATGTTTATTATGCTGGATCATACCAAATTCGCCATTTGCAAATCTTTCTCTCCAGTGTTGCCTTCTTTGCTCCCGGGCTTCTCTTCTTTGTTCCCGGCTGTTTTCAGAATCTGTCATAGTTGTAAATTTTGACCAAAACTATAGAGTGAATAGTGAATAGGCAATAGTGTATGGGTAATTAGAGGACAGATGTCGGTGAACGGTATCTTACCGGCGGTAAAATTTCGAAAATTTTAAAAGTACAGGAATTAAAAACGGGTTTTAAGAAAGAGAACTGCTCCAGATAAGCTGGTAAGGATCATTTTTTCCTTTGATGCAGGTGAAAAGAAAACAGGTAATAAATGGCATATTGATATTTTCTTCTTTATTATCAAACTCTACGGACAAGGTACCACTGATATAAGTTTCCGTAGATGCGGTTTCCAGTGCTATATGTCCTTCCGGCATTTTTTCTTTACTGAATCCTAAATCTGAATGACGGTAAGCCAGTCTTTCTACCATATTTTCCAGTAGTTCAGGCTGATCAATTGTGGCGATGATGTGGAGTGACTTTTTCATAACCTGCGACTTTGGGGGTTACAATCATTTTGCATTTTCCTCAAGTCATCCACTCATATGGTTGTTCCTGTTAGTCTGTTTATATGATGCTGAAATAATTGGCAGGGTTCTAAATGAAATGTGAAAATTGGAATTCTTTACTAAAGAAAATAAAAAACAGATATATGGCTAATCGTTCAATATGCCATG
>JAHEZE010000030.1:0-16061 GCA_023251235.1 Sphingobacteriales bacterium
AATCCCGATAGTTATCGGGACTGCGGGGCATACAAAAAAATAAAGAATGTTCAATTCCTCCCTTCATGCAGACAGGGTTGTACTGAGTTTATAAATTCCGTCCGCCCCGAATCTTGCTGCGTAGTTGTTGGCCGGCGGTAAATGATATCTTTATAAAAATATCGTTTATGAAATTTCTTTCAATTCAGCCTTTTGTTCCTTCCGGTAGCAATTTCGAGGGCTCCAAACAATTTTTCCTGGAATTGGGTTTCAATATCCGTTGGGATGCCGGCGACTATATCAGTTTTGAAAAAGATGGATGCAGATTCATTTTACAGAATTATAACAACAAGAATTTTGCAGAAAATTTTATGCTCACAGTTGCCGTAACCAATGCAGATGAATTCAGGAAGGAAGTTATCGAAAAACAGCTGCCACAAAAATTTGGTATCCGTATTGGCGAAGTTGCCGACATGCCTTATGGCAGGGAAGTAAATATTATTGATCTTGCAGGAGTCTGCTGGCATTTTGTACAATAATAATATTTCTTTCCATCTAATTGAACCCAATGGAATTATTGTAAAATTTGTAATGATGCCGGCAACTCTTAGCTTGGCGGACTTCTGATCACTAAGTAAATTATATTTACGAAATTTTTATCTTATGAATGTTCAGAAATATAAAACTCATATTCATCACTGGATCAGTTTCGGGATCCTTGGAAGTTTTCTGTTCAGCCTTACCGGAAGTTTTTTACCCTACCAGGGTGCAGCACAAACTTTGTTTTTTAAAATTGATGGCCTCTTTGCTATATGTGCTTTTGCCTGTCTTGCTACAAAAGCTACTTCCGAAGGATTTGACCTGGTAGCGGCTGGCTTTACCGTGCTGGCAATAGCAGAAGGTTTGTTTCTTACCTCTCTGGATCAACCAGATAATCTTAATGACGAAGTTATTTTCACCGGAGCATTTTTTATGATTCCATCTTTTATATCGATAACCTATTACGGAAAATTTCCAAAATGGCTGCATATTGCTGGTATCCTGTCCACAGTTCCTTTCATTGGTTTTATAATTGTTCACTATAGTAATAATTTCACTCCCGGCCCAATACTTAAATATGTTGTTTACCTCGTGTACCAGATCATCACACTCTGCTGGGCCCGGCAAATATGGAAACAACGGAAGTAAGTTAAATGAATGTTCACCTTTATTCATTCACTCCGGTTAAGTGCACTGGAAATTTTATTGCAATACACAACAACTTCTGAAATAAAAAGAATATAAATATTGAAGTATAGATTTTTTTAATGAGGAATTTTTTTTCTCAATATGCCGTATACGAATGTGCCGGTCATGGCAAAAACCAGGTAAACAAAAAAAACTGTGTTGCCCGCACCTAACAATATAAACATTGGCGCAGGACAGGCGCCTGCCAGTGCCCAACCTATTCCAAAAATAAACCCACCGATAAGATAACGGGGATAGGTCCTGATTTTATCTTTTATAACAATTTCTTTTCCTTCTGCACTTTTTAAGTGACGTCTTTTTATCAGTTGTACAATAAAAATTCCGGATACCACAGCAGAACCAATAATGCCATACATATGAAAACTCTGAAACCGGAACATTTCATATATCCGGAACCAGGATACTGCTTCGCTTTTATAAAGGATAAATCCCAGCAGAATACCAATTAATATATATCTCGACATTTTCATAATTCAACAGATTATTTAAATAAAAATGGAATAATAAAATAAGTCACCATCAGGCCTCCCATAAAAAATCCTGCAACGGCAATCAAGGATGGTAATTGTAATGCGGATAAACCACTGATTGCATGACCTGATGTACACCCACCTGCATATCTGGCTCCAAATCCAACCATAAATCCTCCGCCTGCAATCATTATAAATCCCTGCCAGCTCAATAAACCTTTCCAGCTGATAAACTCAGGTATCAATGGTACAGTTCCCTGATGCACTTTTATTCCGATATTATTTAAAGAATTTACTGTAGCCTCGCTGATATGTGCAAGATCATTCTGAGAACCCAGGAAATAATGGGAAGCCAGGTAACCGCCGAAAACAGCACCCAGAGCTACTAAGAGGTTCCACTCTCCTGCCCTCCAGTCTATTTTAAAAAATTCATTCATACTGTCAGCACCATCGGCAGCACACATCAGCCTGAAGTTTTCTGATATTCCAAACTCATGACCAAAATAAAGCAGGATGAACATTACAAATGCCAGTAAAGGTCCTGCTACATACCAGGGCCAGGGCTGCCCGATAAAATCTCTGAACTGGTTGAACAAGGTCTCCAACATAATTTGACAATTTTGAATTTGACAAACGTAAAATTATTTCCTTTTTTTAATATGCTGAATGATAAATAACAATCCGTTATCTGATTTAGATTAGCTTTTCCCGGTAAGTAATCTTTATTTAATCTTAAACAGCAAAATAAAATAAATTTTTCCCGGCGGAAAAAATATGAGTTCAGTCAAACTTGATTTATCTTAGTAACAACCTTACAAAGGATTTTAAAATGAAAAAAATTAATAAGCCAACTGCAGATATTCCCGCTTTCTATGAACACTATATGGATATGGTGCCGGATGATGGACATCTGCTTCAACTCCTCAGCGATATTCAAACAGAAACGGAAACCCTTGTTCAGTCCCTTACAGAAGAAAAGTTATTGTTCCGGTACGCAGAAAATAAATGGACCATTAAAGATTTAATGCTGCACCTGGCCGACTGTGAACGGATCATTATATACAGGGCTACCAGGATTGCCCGTGGAGATAAAACCAATTTACCCGGATTTGATGAAGCAGCCTTTGTATCAGCAGCAAAAGCTAACAACCGGCCAATAAAAGATATTATGGAAGAACTAAAAGCATTCAGGGCTGCCAGTATCGTATTTATTAAAAGTCTTTCTGATGAAGAATTAAGCAGAACGGGAACGGCTAACGGGTATCCCCTTTCAGCAAGGTTATTGGTCAATCATCTTTATGGCCATCATAAACATCATCTGGACATTATTAAAGAAAGATATTTGTAAACCCATTTTTCAAGCCGTTGAAAATTTTCACCGATGCTGTTGATTTTCGCCAGATCAAACAAACAAAATAAAATTTTCTTACTTTTTATAAAACTAAGGTTATGAAAATCCTGATTTTTGGTGCGTCCGGCAAAACCGGGCAGCACTTGGTTTCACAGGCATTGGAAAAAGGAAATTTTGTTACTGCCTTTGTTCGTAACCCGGAAAAAATTAATCTGAGGGATGAGAATTTAGAAATTATTCAAGGCAATGTAACTGATTATAAAAAAGTGGAAGAAGCCATCTCCGGGCAAGATGCAATACTATCTGCATTAGGTGCATCGAGTCCGTTTACTTTCGATCAATCCGTAGTGGATGGTATTGCTAATATTATAAAAGCGATGGAGTCGCAAAATGTAAAGAGATTAATTTATATGTCCTTTATTGGAGTAAAAGAAAGCCGGGAAGCGGGTGGCTTTATTATAAAATATATTGCTCCCCAAATATTATCAACCGAAATTGCCGGGCATGAAGCAAGAGAAAAAATGATTGAGCGAAGTCATTTGCTGTGGACTATTGTTCGTCCTGCAACTTTAACCAACGGAAAACAAAAAGGGAATTATAAAAGCGGCGAAGAAACTGCATCATCAGGTTTTCCAGCTACCATTTCAAGAGCGGATGTTGGCGGCTTTATGATACAGGTTTTAATCGAAAATAAATTTATACATAAGAAGCCAAGAATAATGTATTGAATTATTTTACGTTGATGATGTTCATGCCTTCAACCGCAGCCTGCCATGGATTTTCTTTGTTTTTCAGTTCTTTATCACTTACAGGTAGATTGCTTTTTATACTCAGATAATCGTAGTCTACCTTAAACAAATGAATGTTCAATCCTTGTCCTGATCAATATCAGCAGGAATTGGAATTACAGACTTTAGATTCGTGTCATTAAATTTTGATTTGAAAAATATTTTGCAATGAAAGATAAAGTAGTTCAACACAGCACTTCAAGTAATGCGGTATATGGTCTGGGTTTTATCGGCGCAGCCATTTACTATATTATACAGGCCTCCAATTTTTGGATGGGCGTATTAGGAATTTTAAAAGCCTTGGTGTGGCCTGCCCTCCTTGTCTATGAAGCCCTGAAACAATTAGGAGCATAGCATTTCATCTTCAGTTGGTGTCCGCAAAAAATGAACAGGATGAGATGCTTCTCACATGCATATTTCAAAAAAGCATAACTTGATTTCCAAATCACTTATTATGCGTCGGACCTTGGGTTCTGTTTTATTTGCATGCTTGGGCCTTGTATTGTCAGCCCAGGTAAATTATACATTAACATACAAGGATAGCACAGCATCAATGCTTAAAATTTCTATTGAGCTATCCACTCCATTAACTGCTCCGGTAAGTTTTGTAATGCCCCGTTCCATACCCGGAGGCTATACAAATTATATTTATGATAATTTCATTGAACAGCTTTATGCCATCAGCAACAAAGGCGAAAAATATTTAATGATTAAAGATGAGAATGATGCACCACGCTGGAATTGTACTGATACCGGCAGACAAATTGCCCGGATTGAATACGAAATTAATCTGAATAAGATGGAAAGAAAAGTATTACCGGGGGATGCATCTTTATCGCGGCCGGGTTTTGCCGGCATTCTAAATTATTCTGTGTTTGGCTGGATTGATGGCATGGAAAAACAACCTGTGCAATGTACTATTCAGACTTTTGAATCATGGCCCATTTTCAACTCTATCCATCCAACTACAAGCATGGAAAAAGGAACAATGAAGTTTAATACAGAAAATTATTACACTCTCGCAGACGGGCAAACTTTTATAGGTCCCCGCTTCCGGGTGAAAGAATTCAAAGGATTGGTTCCGCTTTTTGTTGCTTCTTATTCTCAATCAGAAGATGAGTATCTGGATGATTATGGCTTGCAGGAAACAATGAGTATGGGAATACTCAAAGAATATTTTGGTGAACTACCTTTTCAACATTATTCTCTTATGCTGCGAAAAGCCATCCCGCTTGAACCCGTCAGCGCACCGGCGCTTGCAATGGAGCATTTGCAAAGTTCTACTTTCTTCGGCGATACATCAGACATCAGAAAAACATCTATGAGCAAACAAGATGTAATCAAAAGCATGCCGACATACCTGCATCATATGGCTCATTCATTAATTCCATTACGTTGTTATGGGGATACATACCGGCCTTATGTGATGGAAATTCCTCCTATTATTAATAATATCTGGTTCAACGAAGGCTTTATGTGGTTCCTCCCCTATGATACACTGAAATTGGAAAGGATGAAAACCAATTTTTATAACAGTACTTATAACACATCACCCATTATTAAGAAAATGAGTTTGCAGCAATTATCGCAGGCCGCCTCCACGATGTACGGAACAGATTTCAGGTTAGGCCGGGCTGTTTATTCCCGTGGCGCCATGATGGCGAAGGAAATGAATGATTATCTGAAAGACAAAACCGGCGGTAAAAAATCAATGAAAGATATTTTCCGTTTCTTATACAACTGGAGTAAAGAAAACAAGCGGCCGTTTACCATCGAAGAATTTCCAGTATTAATTAACAAAGCCTGTGGAATTGATTTGAGCGAGATTTATAAAAAGTGGCAATTACCAATAGAATAATCATTTCACCATTTCAGTTAGCGTTCAGTAAATAATAAGACGTCCTGTTATTGTTGACAGGCAGATGAATAAGCAGAAACCAGGAAAATAAAATATCTATTCAATTCTTAAAGTTTTTTTCCCTTCCGGATTTATCCGGTAATATTTTTCCCCATCAATAAGCAGGGCTTCCGGCTTCCCGTGGCTATCATGAGAGTCCAGATTAATTATTTTGCCGCTATAACAGACGCTTATTGTATCAGCTATCCTGGTGTGGCCAGTGATAATTTCCTTAACATCAAAATTAGAAAGTGTTTTGTTTATTTGTCTTGGAGTAGCTCTTTCATCTCCCATATAATAGCCGCGATACCAGAAAGGTCCTACTTTGGTACTTAAGATAGCACTTGTTATCCGATCCAGGAATTCATACCTGCTATTAAAATAATACGGCCTCGCCAATTGATTGATACGTGAAATGGGAATATTTAGGTTATTGACCTCATCAGATATTCCACCATGAACAAAAAGAAGCTTCCCGATTTTTTCAACAATATTTTTTGTGCCAAGCCATCTTCCTATTTCAGAATTTTGATCATAAAGACTTTCGTAGCTTTTATTCATGAGTCTTGCATTATCCAGGTATTTTTGATTTACATATTTTAAATTACTGCTCATAATCATGATCTCATGATTACCGAGAATAAAGTGAACATAACCTCCGGCAGCTTTCGCTTTTTCTTCTAATGAATAGATCAGCCATAGTACCTCTGTAACTTGCTGCCCGCGGTCAAGAAAATCACCGGTCAGTACCAGGTGCCCATCACCAAATGTCCAGTTAAAATTTTCGTCTATCACACCGCCAGCTTGTAATAACTGGCTAAAAGAACTGAAATCACCTTCTATATCTGATAGCGCCAAAAGCTTGCTAACATCTTTAAATTCATTTTTTTCATTTTGTAACTGATCTTTCAACTGTACCGAGAACGTCTGGCCCGGAATGTCAGTATTGATATGGAGAAAAAGATTTCTTTTACCTGTTACGTTCGCTGTGTCTGTCTGAACCCATTTTTTCCCATTGCTATCCAATATATAGTTTGCAAAAACTTTATCCTTCTGATATAATACATATGGTCCATCAACCTGGTTTCTGAGATCTGTTGCAACGATATGACTATTGTTATCATAAGGTAGCATGAATCCCATTAGTAGGAAGGAAACAAAAACAATTGTTGATTTTTTCATGATTGATATGCTAATATACAGCTGTTCATACAAAAAGACAATAACCCCGTTCATGTTGGCAGGTCTTTCAATTAATAAATCGTTTTATCCTTCAGAAATATTATTAAAAAAAGTCCAATGGCCTATTGGATATTGAGGGCAGCTAATAATTTCGTAATATTTCAATTCAATAATCACCTGCTCGTAACTGATAATTTGCTTATTCAATAAATCCAGTTGTATTTTTTATATCACATATCGCTGCAAACAGTTTATCTAAGTCCTGCTGACTGTTAAAAGCATTTATTGAATAGCGCAGGTACACTTTGTTGCCATGCCGCATGACAGGTATCTGTATTTTATATTTTTCAAAAAAATAATCATGCAGTTTTTCCGGTTCGTTTGTTTTTATTTCAGCACTCAGCAGTTGTAAAATAAAATTATCATTAACGGGAGCCAGAGGAACAGTTTCCAGCAACTTGCAGAACGCATCTGCGTTTTCCTGAACCAGTTTTCTGCAATTGCCAGCCACCTTTTCCCATTCATGTTCCTTCATAAAATCAATAGCAGCAGGTATTGTTAAAAAAGCAGAGTAATCCCGGGTGCCGTTTGATTGGTGATAATCCAGAAACTGCGAAGCAGATGGAAAAAGTGCATGATAACCCCAACTAATAACTAATGGATCTATTAAGTGCTGCAATTCTTTTCTTACATATAAAAATGAACTGCCTTTGGGTGTCATCATCCATTTATGGCATGCGCCTGTATACATATCTGCATTTAGTGCAAGCAGATCCACCGGTATCTGACCCGGGGCATGTGCGCCATCCACAAAAGTCAAAATACCTTTTTGCTTTGCTATTGTACATATTTCTTTTACTGGCTGCCGGAGGGCAGTACTACTGGTAATATGACTTAAAAAAATAAGTTTTGTTTTGGATGAAAGACCTTTAAAAAATTCTTCAACAAACTGTTCTTTACTTTGCAATGGTAATGAAATATGTTGCCGGACATAGGTGGCTCCGGCTTTTTTACAATAATAGCTCCATGTTTTGTCGCAGGCACCGTACTCCAGATCAGTAGTTAATATTTCATCCCCTTCTTTTAAATTAAAACTTTTAGCCACGGCATTTACAGCATAGGAAGGATTGGTTACATACACTATATCATCTTTAAAACAATTAAGATAATTGCTCAACGCCTCTCTGGAATGTGCAAGATACTTCAAGCCGTTTGATGCAATAAACAAAACAGGCTCCTGTTCCAGTTCCAGTTGAAATTGCTGATATTTTTTAAATACTGGTTTGGGGCAGGCGCCAAAAGAACCAAAGTTGAGATAGGTGATATCCTCACGAAGCAGGAACCATGATTTTAAGTTATGCATAAATCAAAAATAATAAGTTAACTCTAATAGTGTAGAATGAAAATATAAATCCTGTTTTTAATCAGACGATCACGCAAATAAAAAAACCCCGGTATCTACCAGGGTCTTAAAAACATTTTTTTTTATTGTGAACTCAGATCCTTTCTAAGTTTCATAATGTATTGCTCAGTTTTTACTACTGCGCCATCGAGCAATTTTACTCTGTCGTCCCAGGCAGTACCACCGTAAGCTTTTTCATAAAGTTCTCTGAAAGTTGGTCCTCCTGCCTAGGCAGGTGTAGTTGGTGGTTCCAGCTCTTTAAACCCACCGCTGTCTGTAATGTTCAATATAATAAAGAATGATTAATTGTTTTATTCAGACCCATAGACATGGCACATGCGACAAATATTGGCAAAAGATTATTTTTTCATTAATAAAAGACTTCCATCAAGTTTAGAGAAATGTGAGGTTATATAAAATAATCCATAAATTGAGTGACCATAATCTCGTAATAAATGAATTAGATATCGACAAATAGAACCCGAAGACCCAAATGTATTATCCATTTATCTGTAAGATCATTGTGTCGTTCGTTATCGCAATTCTTTTGGGACTGATACCATTTTCGCCACTCCATGCCCAACAGATTGCGGACTCAGCTTTTCATCCGCCTATTGAAAAGCCTGCATATACCATGGGAAAGGGCCCGATAGTGTTGATTGATGAAACTCACAACAACTTTCATACAGTGACTGGTCGCTATCTGCCTTTTGCAGAGTTGTTGCGGCGTGACGGATACATGGTGAAAGCGGCAACAGATTCGCTTACGCCTAAGAGCTTACAAATAGCTAGTGTTTTTGTCACAGTAAACGCCAGGAAACATTTTAAGGCTGAGGAAATTAATAATCTTAATGAATGGGTTCGATCAGGCGGATCCTTATTGCTCATAGCTGATCACCCGCCCTTTTCAGAGTCGGCCGCAGAACTGGGCCAGACTTTTGGAATACAATTCCACCAGGCCACAGTTTATAAGGATCGTACGGGTCGTTTGGTCTTTCGGCGCTCTGAAGGTACACTTCTGGACCACAAAATAACACAGGGAATTGATTCGATTGCAACTTTTACCGGTTCTTCATTCCGTTTGAGCGGGCCAGGAAAACCTTTGTTATTGTTCGGACCTGAAGTAAAGGCGTATCAGGAGAGTGATTCAAGCGAGGTCATGGTACAAGGGGAATTTCAGGGAGCTGTGCTGGAATGGGGGTATGGTCGTGTTGCTGTTTTCGGTGAAGCAGCTATGTTTTCTGCTCAACTTTCCGGGCCCAACCGAAACCCCATGGGTATGAATGCAGAAATCGCAAAACAGAATCCGAGGTTCTTGCTCAACCTGATGCATTGGTTGACACGTTTACTTTAGGTTTATCCCCCGTTGTTGTTGGTTGTCCTGATAAATCGGGATAATCTCCGACCAACAACTCAATAGGCATATGCAAAAAATGATAAGTATGAGTTACCTGGTAAATAAAAAATCCAGTCAGGCCTAAAGCTTGACTGGATTTATCATAAATAGTTATTTTATTGTGAACTCAGATCCTTTCTTAATTTCATAATGTATTGCTCAGTTTTTACTACTGCGCCATCAAGCAATTTTATTCTATCGTCCCAGGCAGTACCACCGTAAGCTTTTTCATAAAGTTCTCTGAAAGTTGGTCCTCCTGCCGGGGCAGGTGTAGTTGGTGGTTCCAGCTCTTTAAACCCACCTTTCAGATTGCGTATGGAAACAGTCACCTGATCAGAGCCATCCCAAATCTGCTCAAAAAATGAGGTACTAATTGTAGACATAAAACCAGATGTCATTGTACTCGCTATTTTAGCTCCTCTTGCCAATTCCCTTCTGTAATCTGCTGCAACAAGGCCCAGCTTCAAATGGTTAACAGTTACTACAAATGCCGATGCTGTTGTATCAGGACGCAGGCTTAAGCTATCCATATACCGGTAGGTGCCGTTCTTAGTGTCTTCAAGTAACGGGAAAAAAGTTTTATCCAGGTCCAGGCTATGCGCAGCTGCATCGGGTCTTTCCTTATCAAAATCTGAATAAGACCTTCCACTGTTTACAAGGTGATAATACCCGGTATTTTCACCACTTAATATTTCATAGACACTGATTTTTTCATCCCCCTTATGAAATTTTGCAACGTGTACTTTATACGCTGCCTCAAAAGCCATCTTCTGACCATTTTTGGGTTTTACCGTATTGACGGTAGCCAAGTCAGTTTTTTGAGAATAAACTGCAAGGCTTGTTCCAATTAAAAGCAATAAAAGAGTCTTTCTCATGTGTGTGTGTTTTAGTTAAAAAATTACTTATCGTTCAGCAGGCATATATGCGCCTTTGATCGTTTCGATACTTAATTTAATGGGTTGTCAATGGAAGTAATTTACAGAGGGGGGAAGAGTAACTTAATTGAAAGATAAAGAATAATTATATATAAAAACAAATTTTTTATTATTATACATTCAGAATTTAAATCATTAATACATAAACAATATTTTATCCATGATACTTTATTGTTTTCTTTAGCACTGATTGGCAATTACTAAATAAAGGAAAATTCAATACTGGCCTTCATGCAGGCAGCTTTGTTGCATCCTGAAAATTATAATTATAACTCAGGCCAAAATAACAATTTTGTAATTTCAGTGTATAAAAATATCTATGCGAAAATTAATATTAGAAGTTGCCGTTAGCCTCGATGGTTTTATTGAAGGTTCCAACGGAGAATACGACTGGTGTTTTCATGACCAGGATTATGGTTTATCCGATTTCTTTAAAAGTATAGATGCCTTATTTATAGGTCGTAAATCCTATGAAATGATGCAGCATATGGAGGGAACTGCCTTAAATGGATTCCCAAATCTGAAAGAATATATTTTTTCCACTACACTGGATAAAGTAAAAGACGGAGCCATTTTAATAAAAAATAATATTGAAACGGAAGTAAAAAAAATAAAAAAGGAAAAAGGGAAAGATATCTGGTTATTTGGCGGGGCTGGACTTACCACTTCTTTATTGAACCTTGGGTTGGTTGACAAAATGCGTTTAGCAATTCATCCCATCATTCTCGGAGAAGGAAAAGCATTATTCAGTAATATCCATGACAAGATTAAATTGAAACTGACAAATACAAAAACATACTCTACAGGTTTGGTTTCTCTTAGCTATGAGTTTTAGTTTATTTCTTTTGATATAGTATATCTTTGAAGCTGTGGCTGTCTATTTTGAATCTATCATAAAGATATTTTTGAAAAAGCAGGTTTTAATACATCAGGGAAAAAGAAGCCACTTCAAAAATGAATAGTGGTATCGCAGTTACAAATTGGAATATGATGACTGAAGCAGGCGCCCCTATTGTAGCAGCCTTAAGCAAAGCAGATGATGCTACAAAGCAAAAAATAAAAACCGAAGTTTTTGAACTGATTAATCAACGATGTCCTGCTGATAAAGTAGCTATTGATACAAGTGCTATTGTAATTTCTGCTGAAAAATAAATTTATAGCACCTTTCTGACTCCGTAGCTCAGTTGGTAGAGCAGCTGACTCTTAATCAGCGGGCCGAGAGTTCGAGTCTCTCCGGGGTCACAAAAATTGCTCAAGGTATTGCCCGCTAATTTTATGGCAGTAATATAGATTCTGACACTTAAAATCCATGTTCTCGTCAAGATCGGGATTGCCTTTCTGTATTCCAGTTATTTTGAAAAAAGGTTTAAGAGTTTGTCAGGAATTTAATTAACAACTCTGTTCAGGATTCAGTAATTCTATTTAATTTTATTTATAATAATATTTCATTTACCAGATCTTTGCAATTAATTCTTAATATAATTTAATTCAAACATGAAAAGGACGGCTTTCTTCTTAATAATTACTTTGACCCTCGTATCGGCAAAGGCGCAGAAATATGAATCTATCAAGACGCAGACTATCCTGAATCTGAATCATGCAAAAGCTGATTTTGACAAAGCAATGTCCAACTCAATTTTTTTTTCCAAACCGGAAGCCTACATACTTAAAGCTACTATTTATGCCGGATTAGCTATGGACAGTGCCAACAAGAATACTCCTACCGGCCGGCAATACTTAAAAGATGCAGATACAGCTTTCATAAAATACCGCGAAATGGATCCCACCCTGGAATTAATGAAAGATCCCATTTATCAAAATGGCCCGATTAATCTTTATTCAGGTCTTTATTTTTCTGGTTTAAATGATTACAACACCAAAAAATGGGATAATAGTTTTGAAATTTTAAATAGAGCAGTAGAATATTCTGATTTATTGATTGAGAAAAAAATGATGGTGGTTCCAATTGATACCAATGTATTGATCCTTGCCGGCATCGCTGCAGAGAATAGCAATCATAAAGACGATGCCGCAAAATATTATGGCCGCCTGGCAGATAAAAAAATAACGAGTGAAGGATTTGAAAGTGTTTACCGCTTCATGGTAAATTATTATTTCAGTAAAAAAGGTTTTTCCTCATTTGAAAAATATAAAACTCTTGGTAAGGAGCTGTATCCCAACAGTGAATACTTCGATTATGATAAAATTGATTTTGCTGTTGGCCTTGAAACAAATTTTAATAATAAACTAAAAGCAGTAGAGGAAGTTTTGATTTCCGATCCGGATAATTATAAAGCAAATGAAGTACTGGGTGAATTAATTTTTGACACGCTGAATACAAAAGATGAAAATGCCAAGCCACTTGCAAATGCGGATGAACTTGAGAAAAAAATGGTAGCAGCTTTTAATAAGGCTGTAGGAACAAAGCCCGATAATGAAATACCATTCCTTTACTTAGGTGATCATTTTATTTATAAAGCAATAAAAGTTGATGATGAAAGAACCGCTTTTGCTGCCGATATGAAAAGCCGTATCAAACCTGGCGTCAAATCATCAGCCGAAGACGTTGCAAAAAGAGATGCACTAGATAAGAAATATGGCGATGTGCTTGAACTGGCAAGAGGGCCTTATGAAAAGGCGGCAGAAATATTCGAAAAGAAAACATCACTTAGTGTTAGAGATAAGCAACAATATAAAAAAGCAGCCGGATATCTTGCAGACATTTACTCCTTTAAAAAAATAAAATCCACGGGAAATCCTGCCGCCCAGGCCAACTACGCTGCACAAGAAAAGAAGTGGAATGAAAAGTGGGAGTCCTTAAAATAAATTGAATTTAATCCTTCCCAAGATGTCCGTGAGCAAGCTGGTGAAATGAAATAGCGGTTTTCATGCTTTTACTTTATGCCAGCGTTTTAAATAAGGAAGACTGGCCACTGCCTTTTGAATAGTATCAACCGGAAGGTTCATCTTATTCATCTGAGTTTTAACAACAGACTCCATTTTTTCATACGTCATATCCGGCTCAGTAAAGGCTCCTCTTTGATAGCAATATTTACAATATTCACTGCTCAATGAACCATCTTTCTCATTACCCCTGTCAGCAATATTATCAATAGGCATTGTGCAACTTTGACAAACCAATTTTAGTCCCATAACATGATTTGGATAATATCACTGAAATCTTAATTTTTAAACCATTGTCCTATTTTATCTTCGGCTTTTTCTACCAACTTCCTTGCTAATATGGAAGCTATTTCTGAAACACTATCAGCAACGAATGAATGTCCATTCTGTTTTTCCTCCCCTTCAAACACTTTTGAAAACATTTGCCCTGCAACATTCTTAGGCTTCAGGCTTTCTTTCAAATCACGCCAATCATATTTAATGGCTTTTTCCAGTTCAGCCTGACGATGTTTTAGTTGCTTTTTTGCAACTTTCAGTTGTTTTATGCTTTTAATCTTCTTCATCTTCT
Organism: Sphingobacteriales bacterium; assembly: GCA_023251235.1. Taxonomy (GTDB): domain Bacteria; phylum Bacteroidota; class Bacteroidia; order Chitinophagales; family Chitinophagaceae; genus VBAS01. The sequence goes on from JAHEZE010000030.1 coordinate 14,121, forward strand.
TCTCCCTCCTCTTTAAATAATTGCTGCAACATGAAGTTCATAATGGGCAAGCGTAATAATCTTTCCTTCGCCACCCATACCATCATACCAAGTAATAAATAAATACCTGCCACAATTAAAAAGCCCCAGTAAAATTCCCCGGTTAATTTAGCAAAAACATAGGCTAACGCAATACTTGCAAATAAAATAAAAAATATAAATACCAACATTGCCGCTGCTATTGCAATGATTTTAGCAATCAGATCCGAACTTTTTTCAGCAACATTCAGTTTTGCTGAATCCATACGGTTGTTTACATACTCTTTTATATGCGCAGACATATCCTCCACTTTGGCAAATGCTTCTTCCATTATTATATGTTTAATAGTGATCTATTAATTAGCTATAATTATGCAAACTCTTCCACTTTTTCATTCGCGGCTTCCATTCTTTCTTTCATCCCCTCCTTCATGCCGGAAATCTTTATTTTACTCCTCGTTACGGCATCTTTAATTTGATCAGCTAATTTTTTTTCGGCCTCTACAATTTTTTTTCTTGTCTCTGAACCTTTATTAGGTGCAAATAGAATACCCAGCAAGCCGCCAATAGCCAATCCTGCACCCAGTGCAATCAATATCTTACTGCTGTTTTTCATATACTAAAAATTAAGGGTGAATAATTTATTTACTGGAGCAAATTAATTTTATTATCATTCAATAAAAATGATTACAGGCAAAACTGATGATGATTTTCATCATCAATATTGGCTTTTTGGTAGTACAAGTCTTTCCAAATCATTATTAAATTATGGCCTTATAGATGTCATATCGCTGGCTACATCCTGTTTAACCTGGTGGAGGAAAGGCATTATTCAGTGAGATAAAAGACAGGATTCATTTAAAGCTTGTGGACAAAAAACATATTCAACAGGGTTGGTTTTTATCAACTACCCCGGGGGGGAATAAACATTTTTATTTATAGCTCCTCTTTTGGAGATGAGTCTATAAACTCTCCATTTATCATCACTTTATCAATTAAATTAGCACCAAACGAATATGGAAGATAGGCAAGTGATGGAATGGGTTTAGTAAAAATCAAATTTGCTTTTTTCCCAACAGTAATACTACCTGCTTCATTTTGAAGTTCCATAGCATAAGCACCATTAATAGTGGCTGCATTAATGGCTTCTTCGGGCAGCATTTTCAATTGTATGCAACTCATAGACACAACAAGATTCATATTACCCGAGGGTGATGATCCGGGATTATAATCACTGGCCAGTGCAATAAAACATCCGGCATCAATCAGTTGCCTTGCTGGCTGAAATGGCATGCGTAAAAAGAAAGCGGCAGTTGGTAATAATGTTCCAATTGTGGCTGGTTTCTCCGAAGGAGTCCTTTGGGACAAACCTTCCGCCGCAGACAGAGAAGCTTTTGCGAGCAGCTTTATATCTTTATCAGTCATGGTTTCGAGATGATCCAATGAAAGTGCATTTACTTTCAATCCAATTTCAATTCCTCCAATTGAGTTAAGTTGATTTACATGCAGCTTTGGTTTCAAACCGTAAATCATTCCTGCTTTACAAATCGTTTCAGTTTCTTCAGGAGAAAAGAAACCCGTATCACAAAAGACATCAATATAATCAGCTAGTTTTTCTTTTGCAATCACCGGTAACATTTCATTTATAATCAGATCAATATATCCCTGGTGATTTTCTTTATACTCCAGCGGGTAAGTATGTGCTCCCAGGAAAGTTGATTTGATTAAAAGATTTGATTTTTCTTTCAGTTTTTTAATTACCCGAAACATTTTCAGTTCACCATCTACAGATAATCCATAACCACTTTTAATTTCTATGGCACCAGTTCCCAGCTTACTTACTTCTTCCAATCTCTTCCAGGCAAGATTGAAAAGTTCATCTTCATTCATTGCATTCAGCTTTCTTGCAGAGTTGAGAATGCC
>JAHEZE010000030.1:16161-31722 GCA_023251235.1 Sphingobacteriales bacterium
GGTCTTAATGCATTGTCGATTTCTACCACAAAATCACTGTGTAAAAATTTTGTGGGAGCATATCCATGTGGCTGAAACCAGGCAATAATTTTTGGCGAAATGAGTTGACATGCTCTTATACTTGCAGCACATTTCGCTGGATTATGAGCATAATCATCAATCAGCCAAATTCCTTTCTTTTGCCCCAACACCTGATGGCGCCGGTAAATGCCTTCATAATTTTTTAAAGCCTCTGCACAGATATTCAAATCAACTCCCAATCGATTTGCAACAGCAATTGCTGCCAAAGCATTTTCCATATTGTGTTTGCCAATGGTTTGGATGGTGAATAGTGTCCCGATAGCTATCGGGAGGTCAATGGTGAATTGAATCTCTAACCCTTGTTGCAAAAAATCTTTTGCAAAATATTTTGCCGGATATTTTTCATCAATAGAAAAATCAAGCTGGATATTTTGGGACAAATTCCTTGCCAGTGAATTTGATTGGTTCACTATAAATTTATTACTGTTATTTTTAAACGTAGTGAAAATTTCCATTAATGCATCAATCTCTTTATGATCTTTATCAACATTTAGTAACACACCGATTTCGGGTTTGTATTGAACAATGGAGCCATCGCTTTCATCTGCTTCTATGATCAACCACTCTCCTGTTCCCACTTTCGCATTCCCGATTTTTCCCTCTTTTATTATTCTCACTAACCCTGCACCACTAATGATGCTGGGTTGCATGCCGGCATATTGAAGTATATCAAACAACATAGCAGTAGTTGTACTCTTTCCTGAAGTACCTCCCACAGCAATTGTTTTTTTACTGGCAGCAATCAGAGCCAGAAGTTCGCTCCGCTTTATGATGGGAATGCTTAACTGTTTTGCTTTTTGAACTTCAGCAACAGTATCTTCGACAGCCGTACTCACAACAATAAGATCTGTAGTTTGTGTAATTCCCTCCCCATTTTGTAAAAAACATTTTATTCCCTCTGCTTCCAGTTTTTCTTTTGTATCATTAAAAATTCCAGGTGTAAAATAACGATCAGAGCCACTCACTTCTTTGCCAGTTCCCTTTAAGTATTGTGCCAAAGCACTCATACCTGTGCCGGCTATTCCAATAAAAAATACGTTTTGAAAATCTTTTAGTGAAGAAATCATGAATGCAAAATTCATTTAAAAAAGTTAAAATCTTACACCCGATTTTTAAGTTAGAAATCAATAATAATTCATTAAACCGGTTTTAATTCATTTAAAGCTTTTACCAGTTGATCCAACTCTTTGGGAGTAGTATAGATATTGGGAGAAATTCTGCAACCCTGAACTCCGGCATAATCAATGGCTACAGTATAAATCTTGTATTTCTTAAATAATGTATCTGCTAAATCAGCCGGTTTCATTCCACGTATTCCAACATTTGCGATACCGCATGATCTTTCAGGATCAGCCGGAGTATTTACAATGACATGTGGAATACTTCTCACTTTATCACTCCAGTAATGCTGCAGGTACCGTAATCTGGCTTCTTTTCTATCCTCTCCAATTTTTTGATAATAATCAATTGCATTGGCAATAGCCAGGTCAGTATGCACCGGGTGTGTCCCAATATGATTAAGGCGGGAAATATCATCTTCCTTTCTTTCGCCTTCAGCAAATAGCGGCCATACTTTTGAAATATTTTCTTTTTTCACATATAAAAATCCGGCACCCAGTGGAACGCTTAACCATTTATGCAGGCTGGTACCGTAATAATCGCAATGCAAGTCAGGAATCGAAAACCTGAAATGAGCAAATGCGTGAGCTCCATCCACCATAACTTGCACACCTTTGCTATGTGCCATATCACAAATTTTACGAACAGGTAATATATGCCCGGTGATATTGACCATATGGCTTACCATCATCAATTTTGTTTTTGGAGTAATGGCATTGGCATATATATTTACTATCTCTTCATCAGACGATGGATGATTAGGAACAGAAATAATTTTATTTACTACTCCATATTTTTTTGATATCTGCCTGAACATTTCCAGCATGGAGCCATAATCCTGCTCTGCCATCACGGCTTCATCACCCGTCTTCCAATCCATTCCGCCAATGATCATATCCAATGATTCCGTAGCGTTTCTTGTTATTATTAATTCCTCAGCGAAACAACCTGCAAGTACCGCCAGCTTTGCAGCCATAGCTTTTTTATTATCCCATTGCACTGTTCTCATATAATAAGAGCCCTGGTAATTTACATCCCGTATATGCTGAATAAAATTTTCAAGAGTTTCCTGCGGAAGAAAACAATAATATCCATTCTCAAGGTTGATATAATCAGATTTTAACTTAAATCCTTTCCGTATGCCTTCCCAAAAGATTTCATCTCCTGCTAATTGTTCAGAATTTATTTTTTCATACCTGGCTATCCATTTGTCAAGCTGATTGATTACCGGAAATCCGGCGCCGAATATTGAAATATTCTTAATAAAAGTCCGTTTGTCCATCATTCAAGTTAAGAAAATATCCTGTTACAAAATAATTATATTACCAGGGATAATTATCAAATTACAAGGTTCTCTACCAAATCAGTCCTAATAAAAGTGCTGATCTGAGAATTTATATTCATTAAATTTATCGCAGACGACTATAGATAACTGTATCCTGAAAATTACCCCTGAAGTAAAAATTTTCCTTTATATATCCTTCTTTTAGAAATCCGGTTGATTCCAACACAGATGCAGATGCAATATTATCCGGGTTAATTAATGCTTCAATACTGTGCAGTTGCATTTTCGAAAAACCATAATCAATAACAATTTCAATAGCCTCTTTCATAAATCCTTTGCGCCAAAAACCGGGATGAAGCGCATAACCAAGTTCAGCACGATAATGTTCTTTCTTTAAATTCCAGAAACAAATTGTACCGATAACCATGGCTATATTCTCTTTCAAAGTAATGCCCCACATGATGGCTTCATTTTCAAAAAGTGATTTGTTGATCCGAATAATAAATTCTTCTGCTTCATTAATGGCCACTACCGGTTCTTTGCCAATAAACCTTAGTACATTTTCATCAGAACGAAGGAAAAATATTTCATTAGCATCTTCCGGTTCAAGCTTACGAAGCAAAAGTCTTTCCGTTTTTAATTCTGGAAATGGGATAAAATCGGTTTGAATCATAATGGCACATTATAAATGAATTGAATTACCAGTCTTAGATTTCCAGTTGTCGTATGTCATTTCAAACTTTACTTCTCCCTTACCATGCACACCTGTTTCCGTCCAGCCGGCTCTTCTATAAAATTTCTCTGCTCTTGTATTGGGTGCTGTACCTAACCAGAGCGTCGTGTTGGTATGGCTAAAATACCAATTTAGCATTTCATCATGCAGTTTTCTTCCGATTCCTTTATGATCGAAATCGGGTTGAATGAATAAAGCCCATACATTATGATCTATCATATCAACAATAGCAAAGCCTACCACTGCATTTTCAATTTCGCAAACCCAGCCTTTCCCCCTCTCGTTAAAAATTCCTCACAGTTTTTTTCGGTCACCAGGGATGGATCCAATAAAACATTTTCTTTTACCAAAAAACGTATTGTCATCAACCTGGGAATGTCTTTTTACAGTGGCTACCCGAATTTTCATTTTTGGGAAATATAATTATGATTGTAATATACACTGTAGTTATGTAATTAGTTTATTAACAAGAAATCCTCATAACAATATCAGAGCTAAAAATAAATTATCGGTCAAGGTTACTTTTATCATTTCAGGGTATTAAGAAGCAATAACATGTTTATGTTTTTCAATCAACCTGCTTTGCTAATGAACGGCAGTTTAATTAATATTTAAAAAATCAAATGAAAGAAAATGGTGCAAAAAACCTATTACAAAACAAAAGATTATTGTAAAGTAAAATTCTCTTTTAAAGTAGAAAATGCTGAAACTATTGAAATACTTGGCCTCAACAGTGATTGGGAAAACTCTATCATAATGAGCAAGAAAAAAGATGGCACATTTAGTGCCGATGTTAATCTTCCAAAAGACAGCAAACATCAGTTCAAATACCTGGTGAATGAAACCGAGTGGGTAAATGAGCCTGAAGCTGACTTCCAGGAGCCGAATGCATTTGGCGGAAGCAACAGTGTGATTACTTTATAATTTTCTAAAAATTCTGATTGAATTTTCACCGGCAGTTATTCCTTATAATTTTTTAAGGAAATACTGCCGGTCATTTGCATGAGCTTTATTTACAAATGCAGTAATATACTTCCCCCATGTAATTAATATGTTAATCATCTCTCCCCGGAAATAATTATATAACCCGGCATTTAATTTCAGGTTAATTTAGATTAACAGATTGTGCCAGGATTTACCGACTATACTACGATTCAACTAAGCAGCCTGACTCCTGAGGCAATAAAAAAAACATTTGAAACTAATCCCGAAACAGGACTCACGGATGAAATTGCAAAGCAACGGATTCAGGCTTACGGCCTGAATGCAATTCAAACCAGCCGGAAAAAAAGTGAACTGATTGAATTGCTCATGCACTTCAGAAGCCCACTGGTGATTATACTGCTGGTCGCTTCTATTGTTTCATTCTCATTGGGTGAACCAATTAATGCCTCGATCATCTTTGGAATGGTAATCATAAGTGTCAGCATTGATTATTACCAGGAAAGAGATGCCCGTAATGCTGCTGAACGATTAAAGCTAACCGTTAAAAACAAAGTGGTCGTGCTGCGCAGTGATATTGAAAAAGAAATTTTACCAGAAGAATTATGTTATGGAGATATCGTTTTATTAAATGCCGGCAAAGTAGTCCCTGCCGACATGCGTATTATTTTTGCCAAAGACTTTTTTGTCAATCAATCCTCCCTGACCGGTGAGTCTTTCCCATCCGAAAAATATAGTGATGCCATAGAGAATGCAAATACTGATCTTACTTCACTTGATAATATCGCCTTCATGGGTTCCAGTGTTATTTCTGGTACAGCCAAAGCAATAGTTATTAAAACAGGCAGGCAGACCGAGTTTGGAAAAATTGCAGAAAAACTGGTGTTGCGTGAGGAAGAATCGGATTTTTCCCATGGCATACGTTCTTTCGGTTTTTTGATTATGCGGGTAACGATCATCCTCGTTCTCTTTATTTTTCTTATTAATGCCATTTACAAACATAATATTCTTGAGTCCTTCATGTTTAGCCTTGCCGTGGCAGTAGGACTAACTCCTGAATTATTACCCATGGTAATGTCGGTTACTATGGCAAAAGGTTCATTACGCATGGCAAAAAAAGGGGTTATTGTAAAAAAATTATCTGCAATTCCAAACTTTGGCAGCATGGAAGTTTTATGTACAGATAAAACAGGTACACTTACAGAAGATAAGATCAAACTGATAAAATATGTGGATGTGAACGGAAACCGCTCAGAAAATATATTTCTTCCAACTTATTTAAACAGCTATTTTCAGACGGGTATTAAAAACCCTCTGGATGATGCCATACTCCAATACCAGCAACCAGATGTAACTGCTTTCAAAAAAATTGATGAAGTTCCCTTTGATTTTACCAGAAAAAGAATGAGTGTGGTAGTGGAAAATCAGGGAACCCTGACTCTGATTTGTAAAGGAGCTCCGGAGGAAATTCTAAAAGCATCTGTTACTGATGCATCGCTGATCAAAAAAGCGAATCTGCAGTATGAACTCTTGAGTGCAGATGGATTCAGAGTATTGGCGATAGCTACAAAAAAAGTTCAGGCTAAAAATAGATTTACAAAACAGGATGAAGAAGCGTTAGAATTAGAGGGATTTATTGCCTTTCTTGATCCACCCAAGGAGGATGCCGATGAAACCATTGCTGAACTGGCAAAAATTGGGGTGGAAGTTAAAATCATTACCGGAGACAATCAACTTGTAACACAAAAAATATGTAAAGAAATTGGTTTACCCATCAAGGGAATTATGCAAGGTTATGAATTGGAACAACTGACTGATGATGCTTTACAAAAGAGGGTAATGAATACTACCATCTTTTGCCGGTTCTCTCCTGATCAGAAAAACAGAGTGATAACAGCACTTAAAAAATTTCATCATGCTGTCGGATATATGGGTGATGGCATCAATGATGCTCCATCTTTAAAAACTGCAGATGTGGGTATTTCTGTTAGCACCGCTACGGATGTTGCTAAAGATGCAGCCGACATTATTCTTACAAAAAAAGATCTGTTGGTTCTGAAAGAAGGCATACTGGAAGGAAGAAAAACATTTGGCAATACAATGAAGTACATTCTCATGGGTTTAAGTTCCAATTTCGGAAATATGTTTTCCGTAGCTGCCGCTACTCTCTTTCTTCCATTTTTACCCATGCTTCCGGCACAAATACTTATAAATAATTTTTTGTACGATACATCCCAGGTAACTATTCCCACAGACAATGTGGATGAAAGCTATATTCAGCGACCGCAACGCTGGGATTTAAAAATGATTTATCATTATATGCTCATCTTTGGTCTTACCAGCTCTCTTTTTGATTTTGCCACTTTTTATTCGTTGTACAAATATTTTCATGTTTCAGAAGCTCAATTCAGAACCGGCTGGTTTATGGAATCACTGGCCACACAAATTCTGGTTGTATTTATCATTCGCACCAATCATATTCCTTTTATACAAAGTAAGCCGGGAAAATTTTTAACCATCAGTGCATTGGTTTGTTTAGTCATTGGTTGGCTGCTTCCTTACGCAGGATTTGCTTCAAAGATTGGCTTTGAACCCTTGCCGACTCATATTCTTACAATAATAGTTAGCCTGGTGTTTTTATACCTGATATGCGCAGAAATGGTAAAGCGATTTATCTATCATAGGTTGCAAAGAAGCGTATTATAAATTGCAAAATTAAATCGAAGAAATCAAACAGTATTTAATAAACTGATCAGGTATTTATTTTTTTATTAAAATCCGGGCTTGTATGATAGTAGCAATTATCTGGATACAGCCCATTGTGATAAATAAAGCATTAAAGGAATAATAATGTGCAATTAAACCTCCGCAAACAATTGCAAACCCTGTGACAATTTGGGATTGACCGCTTGCCAGACCCCAGGCAAATGTATCATGATCTTCATTTACATTTTTTGCATACAGTGCATCCCAGGCAGGTGTACCAATGGCTTCAGCAATTCCTAACCCTGCCTGCACAAAAAATAATTGCAAAGGGTTTGATACGAATAAATATCCAAAAGTGAACAAGGCATTTAATGCATAACCGGCCACCATCACTTTTTCTTTAATTTGTTTCCCGTTAATAAGTTTTCCAACAATAATATATACAATGCCGGTCATCATTAAATAGGTAGCCCATGCCCAGGTAATATCCAGAATATCACCTCCAACTTTTTGTGAAAAAACAGCAAATAAGGGCCCTAACATTCCCTCACCAAAAAACCAAATATTTGCACCAAAAAGAAGAATTTTTGTTGTCCGTGATAATTTCATAGATAATCTTTATTACACACTGCTTCCAGTCTGTTCTACAATAGTAAAATAATATAATTCAATAACTTTATTTAAAGCGATGAAATAAAAGGTTGTTAAAATAAATTTGCTCATGAAGTTTTTATTTAGACAAATTAAAGAAACAAAGGATTGACTGTTTAAATATACTTTCTAATGATTAATTTTTATTTTCCTACCTGTCTTTTCTGTTTCTTTGATGAGTTTTTCAGAATCAAAAAAACAATTCAAAAAATCTCAGGCAATATTAGTTTCTTTGGTTAATAATAGTTTATATGAGAAAAAAAATCATCTTATTAAATGTTGCCATTTTCAGTTTTAATTTTTTTTATGCACAAACGCTGAATAAAGATAGTCTCAATCATCAAAAAATGATTGAAGATTCGCTGAAAATGGAAAAATTACTGGCCAAAGAAGTATATCCCGTTTTAAAAGGAAGTAAATGGAGTGGAGTTATTCCAGTAGCGAACCCGATGGAAGTTCCGGATAAAAACATCGACTATAAATTATTATTTGAGTTAACCTATAATAATCCTGATTCGCTGGCTAAAGAAATAAATGGTGGGCTGGATGAAATTGCGAGGATCATTAATCTTCATGTGGCTTCAGGAATCCCGGTGAAAAAGATTATTCCGGTAATCCTGGTACATGGCGCTGCCCTGGATGCCATTCTGAACAATGAATCATACAATAAAAAACACAAAATAAACAACCCAAATATCAAGCTGCTCAGTGATATGGAAAACCTGGGAGCGAAACTTATTGCCTGCGGACAAGCGATGGCCTTCTTTGATTTTAAAAAAGAAGATATGCTGCCCGAAGTAAAAATCTCATTAACGGCAAAAACAGTATTATCAGCTTATCAATTAAAAAATTATGTGCTTTACGATATAAGCGTAATAAAATAAAAATTTATTTTAAGTCGCAGACTGAAACGAAATTTGCTTGAGAATAAGGTGAAAATCCTGTTTTGTTTTCTTTCGCTTAAAAAATAACGGGCAACGTTCTTGAAAAATTTCTTCTTTAAAGAATGGTTGAATTTTCTTACATTTTCAAGGACATTGAGCGCATTTAAACTATTGATATTATTTATTTCTAAGGCAACTGGTAAAATTTGATTATCGATTCAACTTTAATATGTTTTTTTTCAACCCAACCATGTTAAACTTAATAGCTTTTTTCACCAATAAAAGAATGACTGATCAATTTCAACTAAACTTCTTATTGCCCTTCACTTTTTTCGTTTTGGGATATTTTTCTTCTATTGGCCAAAATTGTCCTCCTAATATAGATTTTGAAAACGGAAATTTTAATGGATGGACTTGCTATACTGGTTCAGTAACAGCAGTTAATGGACAAAATGTGATCACACTTGTTAATTCCGGCGGGCCTGTACCAAACCGTCATACTATGTATTCTGCAAATTCAGGAAATGTGCTTGATCCATATGGTGGCTTTCCTGTGAATTGCCCGAATGGCAGCGGTCATTCCATACGATTGGGAAACAATGCTACGGATGGCCAGGCGGAAGGTATCTCGTATGAGTTTACTATTCCTCCTAATCAAAACGTTTATTCGCTTATTTATCATTATGCGATTGTCATCCATGATCCTCCTCATATGCTATTTCAACAACCCAGATTCGAAATAGAAATCACGAATGTTACAGATAATAAAATGCTGGATTGTTCTTCATTTAATTTTATTCCATATGATTCTTTACCCCCCGGATTTTTTATATCGTCTAAGAAACAGGATTCAACGCCGGTTTGGTGTAAAAACTGGTCAGCGGTGAGTGTTAACCTTAATGGTAATGCAGGAAAAACTATTCGGCTTTTTTTTAAAACAGCCTATTGCACTTTTTTAAGACACTTTGGATACGCATATATTGATGTAAACTCTGAATGCAATAGTGAATTTGTTGGCGCCACTTATTGTCCTGATGATATTACGGTGAATGTAACTGCCCCTTATGGCTACCAGGGGTATACCTGGTTTAATAATAATTTTTCCCAGGTATTGGGAACTCAACAAACAATAAGTTTTACTCCGCCACCAGCTGCGGGAACAGCTATAGCCGTAGAAATAATACCCTATAATGGGTATGGCTGTCTTGATACATTATATGCCAGGATAATAGACACATTGACTGTAGTTGCCAATGCCGGAATAGATACACTTTCCTGTAATCAAAATCCTGTACCTATTGGCACAATTCCTAAACCGGGTCTTGTTTATAGCTGGAATCCGGCAACAGGATTATCAAATCCGAATATCGCAAATCCATTAGCCAGTCCAAACACAACTACCACCTATATACTGACAACCAAACACGATGGTGGTGGATGCACCAGTACAGATACTGTAACGGTGAAATCGTTAATTTTAGATACATCAATACAGTTAATTGGAAAGGCTACATATTGTATAAACAGCAGCGACAGTTCAGTTTTAATAGTTCAACCTACCGACAGTATTCAATGGTTCAAAGATGATAAAGCTATTAAAGGAGCAAATCAGACTCATTATTATGCTACCCAATCTGGTAATTACCATGCTCAGCTCTTTTATAAAAAAAGTTGCAGTATAAATACCACAAAACAAAAAATCTTTATTGATAAACCAAAGCAGGGAATTAATTATCCTGAACAATATGCAGTTGTCAATTATCCACTGCAATTACAAGCAAGGACATTTGGAGACAATGCAGTATGGAGTCCTTCTACAGGATTGGATAATCCTATTAGTTATAATCCTGTGTTTAAAAATTCATCGGAACAGCTTTACAAAATATCAATTAAAACAATCTCAGGATGTGTAACAGTAGATACACAATCAGTAAAAATATTAAAAGAATTAAAAATATTTGTACCCTCAGCATTTACACCAAATAACGATGGGCTAAACGATTTTTTGCGGCCGCTGCCAATTGGAATAAAAGAGTTCACTTATTTCAGAATATACAATCGCTGGGGCCAGTTACTATTTGAATTGAAATCAGGATCTCGTGGTTGGGACGGCACCATAAAAGGTAAAGCACAGCCGAACCAGGTAGTGATTTGGATGGCTGAAGGAATTGGGTTAGATAACAGGATTTACAGGCAAAGTGGAACCAGTGTGTTACTGAGATAAGATATTGCTTTTCTGAAACTGAATAAATTTTTGATCCCCCATTTTTATAAAAATTTTCAAAAATTTACCAAGGCTTTTATCTTTCTGATGATGAGTGCAATGCTGAGATATTTTATATTTAAAAAAGTATGCTGTCTGATAAGAAGAAGAGTGATGGCTGCTTCTTTCAGTGCAATAGCATTATTAAAACATTCAAGAGCTTTTTCCCGAACACCTGCATTGGCATAATCGAGGCCCATCCACAATTGGGAAATATATTCCCCTTTGTTTATAAGCTCCCTGTAATAATTGTCAACTTGTTTTTGAAGTAATGAATTATCCCCTTCCTGATAAAATTTTAATAATCCCTTTTCGCCGGCTTTTTCGGCTGCCGCAATAGCTTCTGTTTTATTATCAAATGACCAACAAAGTCTTGAAAGCTCTACATTTCTTTTTTTCTGAAGTATTGGATCATAAGCTGCTTTTTCAATTAAACTCTTTTGTTGTTTTATTGCCTCTTCCCGTTTATTGCTATTGGCTAATGCCCTGATCTTATTCTGTACCAAATAATCCCACATGGGATTTATTTCACTTCCTTTGTCATAGATCTTGAGTGCTTCTTCCTGCTCACCTTTTGCTTCCAGTAAAATGGCCAGCCACAGATAAACATTGGATTGATTCGAATTAAGTTCAATGGCCCTACGGTAAGTTATTTCTGCAGCATGCCAGTCAAATGTCTGGTGATACCAATATCCCAACGTAGCCTGTATTTCTCCCGCAGAAGAATCCAATGCCAATGCGGTATCAATATTTTTTTTTGCCAGCCACAACATTTTTACAGGATCTTCATAGCCCCGGTAAGAGGAAAGAAGATAGGTGTCGGCCAAACCGGAATAGGCATTGGCATACGTTTTGTCTTTATTTACTGCCTGCTGAAAAAGTTCTCTGGCAATCAACAAATCTGTTTTATTTCTTTTCTCTACCAGGAATTTTCCACGCATATAAAAATCATACGATTGCAGATTAACTGTGGGAATATAATCCAACTGTTGTGTTTCTTTTCTTGAAAGAGTCGTATTCAAAACAGAAGCAATCGCAATGGCCACTTCCCGCTGAATAGAAAAAATATCATCTACCGGGCGGTCATATGAGTCAGCCCACAAATGTTCATCTGTGCCTGCATTAATCAACTGGGCAGTAATCCGAACCTGTTCACCAGAACGCTGCACACTCCCTTCTACAATAAGCGCTACTCCTAATTCAGACCCTATTTCTTTTATTGGCTTGGGCGTTTTTTTATACTGCATCACAGAAGTGCGGGAGATTACTTTAAATGATCTGATTTTAGAAAGCTGTGTGATAATATCCTCCGTTAGCCCATCACTGAAATATTCCTGCTCTTTATCACTACTCATATTGGAAAAAGGTAAAACAGCAATACTATTTTCTTCAATACGGAGTTTGGATGTTTCAACAGCTGGAGTGGGTTGCAAAACAGGCTGGCTATTTTCAGTCAATACTTCATAAATGCGAATTGGTACTTTTACATTTTTTAATGTTTCTTCTTTTACAAAAACAGAATCCATTCCTTTTTTATTGGCAATATTCCTGTATACCATTTCAGAAATATAAATACCGCCGGCATATGCTAATGCCTGTATACGGGAGGCAATATTCACTACATCGCCGAAAACATTTCCGTCCTTGATCAGCACATCACCCATATGAATGCCGATACGAACGGGCACTTTGGGCTCTTCACTAAAATCCGTCTGGAGTAATTTTGCAAATTCCACAGCATTGGTCGCACTGTTGAAAAGTATCAGGCAACCATCCCCATAATATTGTATCACCTTCCCTTCGAGTTCGTCTGTAATAATATCTATCACTTGTCTGAAACGGTTGATCTTTTCAAGTGCAGTATTTTCATCTTCCTGCATCATAGCGGTATACCCGACAATATCGGCAAAAAGGATAGCGGCTAATTGGTGAGAATGTTCAGCCATTGGTTGGTAGTTGGAATGGAAAGTTAATTAAAAAATTGTTGCAGCAATTCCGGCAGAATAACATTAATTGTGAAAAAGTACAGAAGGTTAATTTAAGATTTGTATGCCGGGTATCGAATGATCAGAATCGCTTTTTTAAAATTTTCTGAATTTAAATTTTTGTCCTCCCACAGTTGCCTCATACATCAATCCACCCTTTATCTGAGAAAAAATCATAACTCCGTTTGTATATTTTACATTGGCAGAAGCTCCTGCAGTGACCGCAACGGCAGACGCCTGTGCCGATAACTCAATTTTATTTTCCTTGAACCTGTCCAGATCACTCTTGGTTTCAAAAAATATTACTTCCCTGTACGCCTGTCCACCCCATTGAAAGCCGATAGTAATCTGAGTCATTTTTGCCATTCCAATCAATACTCCCCGTTGATAAGCTGCTCCATTGCCGGCAGCTCCTCCTATCCCTATGCCACCTTTACCTACATTGGGGAAAATTACATACCCATAAGCTTTGTCAAACAAATTTTTCATCAAACCATCCACTCTGATAAACTCAGCTTTTGCTTCCTTTGCATCAGCAATTACTTTTTTATCCTTTGAGCTTGCTTGAGCTATTGCAGCATTATTTATTAATAAACTTGCCAGAAGAAAAGCCACAGTAATATTTGGTGCCAATTTTTGGAATTCCATATAAAAATGTTTTAATAATTAAATTTACCAATTTTAAAAAGAAAATTCTTATTTAATTTTTTTTTGATTATGAAGACCCTTATTCAGATTCCATAAATACTTTGATTGTGTTTATTTGATTTTCTTTTTTTTAATTGAAGCCACTCTTTTTTTGACAGAAACAGATTTTGTAATGGTATCTCCTTTTCGGATCTGTTTTGGGTCTTTCACTTTTGCCAGGGAATTGCTGTACGCTTCTTTGAGCAATTTTTTCATGTATGCTCCCGGAAAATCGTTTTTACTTTTAACTAAAATATATCTGTATTGATTTCCTTTGCCGATCAATATGTTTTTTGAATCTGTAAGTTCATTGCCCCAATAGAATCCAAAATGAATATTATGAGTGGTTCTTCCAACAGCAATCGAACAAAACACATGACCGACTCTGTCTGTTGGCGACCAACCAAATGCCAAAGCATTATAGTTATCATAGATCAGCTCATTAGACCCGGGATATAAATCCCAAACAAATTCTCTTAACCATAAAACCAGTTCCCTGACATTTTCCGGAAATGGTTTTAAAAATTTAAGCAGATCTTTAATTTGATCTTTGCTCATAAATACAAATTCATTTATCAAATATAATTAATTGTTAAGAGCATTCTTTTTTGAGAGAATGAATTATTAACTTGCAAAAAAAGAATAGTATAGTCCTATTTATCTGGTAGCTAGATGGCTAATTGGGGGAATTACAACGTCTGCAGAACACATTCTTTATAAATACCAAGTTCAGCAAGATCATATTGTTTCAACTGATCTAAAAGTTCTGCCACAAATTTATTTTTTACAAAAAATTCAATGATATAAGAATACTGGCAATTCTCAAAATAAGCCTCGTAAATATTTAATTTAGCGTGAGAGGTTATTTGTCTGTATTGGTTAAGATCAGCTGATGGATCACTAAGAAAGACAAAGACCTTGCTTTCATCCGAATGGGCTTCACTCGTCCTTTCTACCTGCAAAATTGAATACCCTCCTACCTGCTTTTCTCTTATTGACACCTCCGGAGTCCGGGATGATCTTCTGGATTTCGTAAAAAAAAACTGGAATTCACCGGCAACACAACGATGCTGAGCAATATACCTGAATACCCCATTTTTTTCAGATTGCTGCATGGTTACATCCAAATCGCTGTTAACTGATCTGGCATATTCTTCCCATTTTAAAATAAATTGTTCACTGGGAAGTATAGTTTCAAAGCAAACGAACTGCACAATCTTTTCTGCTTTCATATTTGTAAGTTAGGCTTTAAAACCGGCTTCACCCCTTTTATCTGCTCTTGATTTGTTCTTTGCCTGAATGACAAACCGATATTACTATGCCCTTTATTTTGTTGTTGAGGAATTCAACAACAAATGAAGTTGTATAATTTATAACTTAATCAAACTGCCTTGCCTATGGGCAGACAGGTTTCGGATTTTTTTATCTAACGAAGACCTGCCTGCCTAAGGCAGAATAGCGACAGTAGGATAATAAAACTCTTTTAAAAAAAGAGTCTTCATTTGATTACCATCTCTTGTTGTCCGCTCTGGTACTTTTTTCTCTTGCAACAGAAACTGACATTGCCCTGCCCTCAACTTCTTTGTTGTTGAGTCCTTTAATGGCTTCTTTGGCTTCTTCATCAGATCCCATTTCCACAAACCCGAAACCACGGCTTTTGCCAGTTTCCCTGTCAGTGATCACTTTGGCAGAAGAAACGGCGCCAAATTGTTCAAATAATTTTCTTAAGTCATCCTCCCCAGTATGAAAACTGAGGTTCGAAACGTACATGTTCATAAAACAATAATTTAAAATAAAACAATAAAAAACTCTTTGATTTTTAACTACAGCAAAAAGTAAAGAGGAGTTTAACTAATACTAAAACGAAGAGTAAAAATTGATACTGATCCTGACTGAATGTTGAAAGAATTTTTTTATAACCTGGCGAAGATACACTATTTCTTCCCCATTCAATGATTCATTTTTACATCTATGAGAATTGACCAATGTTGAACTGAATTAGCCATAAAGTTTAAAATGTACCTTTAGTTTATGAATAAATATATACTTACTGTCATATCAATGTTTCAGGGGATATTTTTATTGGCACAAACTCCTGTAAGAAATGAGCCAAGACATCACAATGTGTTTGAAAATGATTTTGTGCGTATTTTGGATGTTCACCTTGGCCCGGGTGATACAACTCAATATCATTTACACAATACCCCTTCTGTTTTTATTGTATT
>JAHEZE010000167.1 GCA_023251235.1 Sphingobacteriales bacterium
AAATAATTTCAGAGAAGAAAATATGGTAAATACTCCGCATCCCTTCTTTGGACGCCTGGCAAAAGAGCAATGGAGTAAAGGTTCATGGAAACATTTGGATCATCATCTGAAACAGTTCGGAGTCTGATTACTTACTGACCAAAGTCATAAATCCACAAACCTGCTCTTCCTACTTTTGAGCAGGTTTTTTTATGCAACTCTGGAAAAATATCATCAACAAGCCTACCTGAAGTTTTCCTCATTCTTCTTTGTCTTTTATTTATCCCTGTATTAATACCAATTAAAACTTCATGTATGCATACTATCATTGAGCCTTTCAAAATAAAATCGGTTGAGCCGCTCTATTTTAATACAAAAAAAGAGCGAAAAACAATTCTTGAAAAAGCTTGTTACAATCCTTTCCGTATCCATGCCGATGATGTACTTATTGATTTACTTACGGACAGCGGCACCAGCGCCATGAGCAGCAACCAATGGGCAGGCATCATGCAGGGTGATGAATCATATGCTGGCAGTCCGAGTTTTTTTCATTTTGAAAAATCAGTAAAAGATGTGACCGGGATGCCAATTGTAATTCCCACACACCAGGGTAGAGCCGCTGAAAAAATCTTGTTCAGCATACTCGGTGGAAAAGGAAAATATTTTATCAGCAATACATTATTTGACACAACGAGGGCCAATATAGAATTCTCCGGCGCTGAAGGCATTGACTGTTTGTGTGAAGAAGGAAAACATCCGACCATTCCTGCCCCGTTCAAAGGAAATATGGATATAGATATGTTGAAAAAGATAATTAAAAAAATTGGAGCAGAAAATATACCGATGGTCATAATGACTGTGACAAATAATTCGGGTGGTGGTCAGCCCGTAAGTATGCAGAATATAAAAACAGTCAGCGCTATCTGCAAAGAAAACAATATTCCATTTTTTATTGATGCCTGTCGTTTTGCAGAGAACAGTTATTTTATTAAGCTACGGGAAGAAGGTTATGAAAACAAATCCATTCCTGAAATCGCAGCAGAGATGTTTTCGTATGCAGATGGATGCACCATGAGTGCCAAGAAAGACGCATTTGCTAACATCGGCGGTTTTTTGGCGATGAGAGATTTGGATTTAGCCATTCACTGCAGAAATCTGTTGATCATTACTGAAGGCTTTACCACTTACGGAGGGCTTGCAGGCCGTGACCTTGAGGCTATTGCTATTGGCCTGAAAGAAGTAATGGACGAACATTACCTGCAATACCGTATCCGCAGTATAGAATACCTGACCAACAAATTAATTGAGGCCGGAGTGCCGGTGATGCAACCGGCCGGCGGACATGCTGTTTATATTGATGCCAAAGAGTTTCTGTCGCATATTCCCGTTGAACAATATCCCGGGCAGGCATTGGTCTGTGCTTTATATGCCGAAGGTGGAATAAGAAGTGTAGAAATTGGTTCACTGATGTTTGGTAAATATGATATAAGCGGAAAACTGGTTCCCGCACAAATGGAACTGGTAAGATTGGCGATACCCAGAAGGGTTTACACACAAAGTCATATTGATTATGTCGCAGAAGTGATTATTCAAGTATTCAAAATCAGGAATATGATAAAAGGACTGGAGGTAATTGAGGAAACTCCGCTGCTTCGGCACTTTACAGCCAAATTAAAACCCATTAATTAAAAATATTTATGAAAAGTTTTATCAAAAAAAGCTGGGCTGAGCCTTACAAAATGAAAATGGTTGAGTTGCTTAAAATGACAACTCCTCAACAAAGAAAAAAAGCATTGGCTGAAGCAGGCTATAATACATTTCTATTAAGATCGGAAGATGTGTACATTGATTTACTTACCGACAGTGGCACCAGTGCCATGAGCGACCAGCAATGGGCGGGTATGATGATGGGCGATGAAGCGTATGCCGGCAGTCGTAATTTTTATCACCTGGAAGAAGTGGTAAAAGATATTTATGGCTATAAATACCTTATACCCACACACCAGGGCCGGGGCGCTGAAAATATTCTATCTAAGATCCTGATCAAAAAAGGAGATATTATTCCCGGCAATATGTATTTCACCACCACAAGACTGCACCAGGAACTGGCAGGTGGAAAATTTGAAGACATCATCATTGATGAAGCACATGATCCGGAAAATGAGTTTCCATTCAAAGGAAATGTGGATTTGAGCAAACTGGAAAAACTGGTAAAGAAATATGGCTCAAAAAAAATCCCCTATGTCAGCATCGCTACCAGTGTGAACATGGCAGGTGGTCAACCCATCAGTATAAAAAACCTGAAAGAACTGAGAGCCTTCACCAAAAAACATGGCATCCCTATCATTCATGATATGACAAGAGTAGCGGAGAATGCCCATTTCATTCAGCAAAAAGAAACGGGTTACCATGATAAACCAATAAGAGAAATAGTAAAAGAAATTTGTTCGTTGACTGATGGCGCCACCATGAGTGCTAAAAAAGATGCATTAGTAAATATTGGTGGGTTCCTTGCCGTTAACGACTGGAATGTATTTGAAGAAGCCAGGAATCTCGTAGTAGTTTACGAAGGTCTGCATACCTATGGTGGATTGGCCGGAAGGGATATGGAAGCTATGGCCATCGGTATTGGCGAAAGTGTAAGCGACAATCATATTCATGCACGGGTGGGACAAGTAATTTACCTAGGTGAAAAAATGATGGAGTATGGTGTTCCGATTGTAAAACCCATCGGGGGCCACGGCATTTTTGTTGACGCAAAAAAATTCCTGCCACATATTTCGCAGGATAATTTTCCTGCTCAGACATTAGCTGCTGAAGTTTATCTTGACTCTGGTGTCCGAACTATGGAAAGAGGCATTGTATCTGCCGGAAGAAAAGCGAATGGAGAAAATTATTATCCCAAGCTGGAACTCGTTCGTTTCACTATACCCCGACGTGTATATACACAGGCACATATGGATGTGATTGCGGAATCAACTGCAAGAGTATTTGAACACCGCCATAAAATAAAAGGCCTCAAAATGATTTATGAACCTAAATACCTGCGGTTCTTCCAGGCGAGGTTTGAAAAAATATAACTTTACTTAGTCAGAATAGCTGAAAATTGAATTTTTATCTCTCCCAACTCTTTCTCTGCATCATGTAATGACTGGTAAAACTGTTTCTGGTTGTTTATGGCTACATCTGACAACTGACGGTAATAGTTAATACCATTAATCAGATTTTCATAATACCCATGATAATATTTTTCCTTTTTCTTACCGGATTCCCCGCCTGCTTCACCCTCCAGTTGTTCTTTCAGGTAATCAATATATAACTGAAGTTCCGCAATGAACATGTGAGGCCTGTTGATATCAGAAAGAATATTTTCTCTTCCAT
>JAHEZE010000168.1 GCA_023251235.1 Sphingobacteriales bacterium
TTTTAATTTCTTTAATTCGGGAATGTAGAAATAAGCGGGGTCATCCAGATTTAATTTGCCTTCGTCCCGAAGTTTTAAAATCGCCATGGCTGCAAAACTTTTACTCATGCTTGCAATGCGAAATAAAGATGATGAAGTAACAGGAATTTTCTTTTCAATATCTGTATAACCTAGATTCCCTTTGTAAACTAATTTGCTATCTACTACCAATCCATATGCCACCCCCGGTAAATGATTGGAGTCTGCATAATCTTTAAATAATTTATCAATAACAGGAAATGCTTTACTAATTTTTTCAAGACGTCCGGCATCGGTAAATACAGCAGAATGATAGGCGGTATCAAAATTGGTGGTCGCAAATTTTTCTGGCTGATTTTTTTGTTTACAAGAAAGAATAAGAACTGTAATTAAAGCAATGAATATTATTTTATTCATGTAAAATTATTAATGGTGATGGATTACCGCAATAAAGATATATTTATAAATGAGGGTAGGCTTTGTTTTTTAAAATCAGATCTCTTAACAATCCACTGAACTGCCCATTGTTAGGGTCCTTCCACCAGCTTTGTTTTTGCCATTGATAATTCTGTTTTCCTTTTTGTAATAAATAAGACTGCAGATTAGAGGTTGATAACGAAAAATTAATGTTCAGATCATTGGCAGTTTGCAAATAATTCCTGCCTGCAAACTGAAATGTGAAAGCAGGTGCATGGGAGATGCTGAATTTTTTTTCTACCGGGAAATTCAGAGATCCTGATTGATACTTATATAAAAACGAATTGACGGGGATCTGTTTCAGATTCCAGATTTGCTGCTGATGTATCTGAAAACCCACTACTTGCTGCATTGTTGGATGTTTTGGTAATGACTGTGCAATGGTGACTGCAGCAAACAAAAAACAAACACCACTACAAAGAACAGATTTACTGTGCGGCATAAAAAATGTTTTATCCTGTTAAGTTAGGCTATTCTGCTGAACACATTTACAAGCCTGGTTTACTTTCTGTAACTTTTAAAGACCAATTTTATTTGCAAGGTTTAAAAAAACATAAACTGCTGAATAAGCAAAAACTCCAAGTAATAAAGCACCTGTTAAAGACAAAATTATTCTCCATACTTTTTTCAATTCAGGATTTCCCAATTGATAAAACTGGAAAAAATAAATAATAAACAAAGCGGCATTATTCAATACCTGGTCAGATACACGGGTAAAAGCGGTATTATTTACAAAATAGGCCATTGTCAATACAAATATCTGCGGGATGGTCATATTGGCGGAACAGAAAAAACTGATGAAAACAGATTCAGCATAAGTGTACTTCTGTTTCATTACCCGCAACCACAAATAAAAAATCAATGCCATCCAGGGCAGGTAAAAGGGGATATAAAATTTATAATAGTGAATCCATGTTTGCTGTGTGGCATCATACTTCTGCCAGTTAGCCGCTTTTTCGGGTGACATCCATGCATCCTGTTTGGGATCATAGTAATGAACCTTCATCAGGTTCATGGCAACCAGCATAGTACCCAGTATAATCAGCATGTAGGAAAGCGGGTGATAAAACTTTTTTCTTTTGCCATCCAGATAATCTTTGATGGCATAGCCAGGTCTTTTGAAAAGCTGAGCTACATTATATAAAAATCCTTTATCTAAATGGAATACCGTATGTGGCAAATCACTTAAAAGGCTTTTCATCTCCAGCCGTTTTACAGAAGCTTTCTGCCCGCAGTTGGGACAGAACTTCAAATCAAATTGATGACCGCAGTTTTTACAAGTGGTCATGTCTATTATTATATACTGCTAAAAAGCAATCGGGATGACGCTATTAATAAACTTTAGAAAAACAACCGGTATTGCAAGCTTTTTAATTTGTAATACCGGGTTTTGAAAATCAACTTCTCGGCCGGTAAATATCCGCTACCAGTAATTTTATAGTAGTGGTGCCTGTATTTTTACCCGTATGTGTATCGGGGCCGGTAACCAGTCCCATACCTGTTTTAAATTCTACCGGCTTCCATTCACCCCCCTTCGACATCAGCTGCGTCATGCCACCTTCAACTACATAAACCAAATGATCAGGATGTGTATGCATAGCTGCTGAATCGCCGGGTTTAATATCTACTTCATAAAATTTTACACCCAGTGTATCGGCAAACTTTTGTGTTATAGTAGCAGCTTCCACTGTCATCGGATCCATAGCTGGATCATAAGCTGGCATGGATGGTGTTTCAGTTTTGGCAGCATCTGTTTTCGCAGGCTCGTCTTTCTTTTCATTGTTGCAGGCAATAAAGACAATTGCCATGAGCATAGCAAGAATAATACTTGCGGCAGTTTTTTGTTTCATGATGAAATTTTATAATTAAGAAATGTGGTTACATAATTAGCTTTAAAATTTCCCGGTGACTGCTTACTACATGTTCTTTAAATTTCGGGTACCAGGTTTGAAAATCGGGATGGCCCATGCCGGTGGTAATTGCTTTTTCAAATTCCCCTAAAGAATCATAACCTTCTTCCATAATGAGCCGGTAGCTATCGCCGGTAAAGTCACTCAACATACGGAAAGTTTTTGCCTCGGGGAACATTTTTTTTGCTCTTGCTTCTTCCATCAATGCTTTGGCATCACGGTAGTGGCCGAACTTGAGATGGAAAATATCTCTTACGATGTACATATTTTTAAAGTTTAAAAGGTTTAAGAGTTTAAGGTTGCTCCATAGCGAACAGAACGTACAAGTGAGTGACACAACGGAAGCTCAATAGTAATTCCATCGCCAGTTTACTAAAATCCTTTCTTATCACCGATATGTTTTTGAAACCATTCTACGTTTGTTTGCATTGTTTTCAAAACCATTCTTGGTTCAGTGGGCCCATGCGGTTGACGGGGCAGTGCAAGCAAACGGACCGGAACCCCTCTTCTGCGCAAAGCATTATAGAACATCACTGAATTACTGAATGGTACCCGCTGATCTGCTTCACCATGCTGCAACATCACCGGTGTTTTTACATTCTGTACAAACCGTAATGGTGAATGTGTGTCATACAAACTCCAGTTATTCCACGGATCCGTTTTAAAATAAGAAGGAAGAAATCCTTCAATATCATCTGTAAGATTCTGATGAACTAAATCAACCACCGGTGCGCCGATGCTTGCCACTTTGAAACGATCAGTATGACCCACAATCCAACTGCTCATGAATCCACCATAACTCCAGCCCATCACTCCCATTTTATTTTCATCGGCCACTCCCATTTTAATTACATAATCCACTCCTGCCATCAGGTCCTGGAAATCTTTTCCGCCCCAATCGCCACGGTTTGCAGTACGA
>JAHEZE010000169.1 GCA_023251235.1 Sphingobacteriales bacterium
CATGTCCCGGCTCTTATGATGTAAGTACAAATGGAACAACAAGCGGTGCTGCAACTATACCTTTAAATACAGATATCAAAGGGACTATTGGTGCATCCGGTGATAATGATTATTATAAGATCAATATTACAACCGGAGGTTCTATAGTCATAACGCTTACAACATTACCGGCAAACTATCAATTACAGTTCCTGAACAGTGCAGGTGGAGTGCTTGCAACATCTTCTAATAACGGTACGGCTAATGAAACTATTAATATTAATGTTTCATCCAGCACCACTTATTATGCAAGAGTATATCCCAGAAATAATGGTACATGGAATGCAACATCCTGTTATACATTGCGTGCAGGTGGTGGCACTGCTTCAAGAGGTGGCAGCGGAGATTTGATTACCGGATTCCGGTTAAATATTTTCCCTAACCCAGCAAGCAGTAAGCTCAATGTTTCGATTGATGATTTGCAAAATAATACTGTATTTAAAGTATATAATGTGACGGGCAAACTAGTAATGCAACTGAAGACAAATAAAACCGTTACGGAACTGGATATTGCAAAACTTCCTGCTGGTATTTATTTACTGAATGTAAATGATGCAACAGGTATGAGGAGCATGAAGTTTGTGAAAGAGTAAACACTCATTTTTGAAAAATACCAAGGCTGTCCGTTTGGGCAGCCTTTTTTTTAAATTAATTCATCTTAAGAAACTTCATAACTTTAAAGCAAAACAAATCACTTCTGAACAAAGATGGTTGCCATTAAAAAAATCCTGCTTGTTATTTTACTGTTCATTGTAGCAGTTTTATTTTATTTGTTTTCCACCACTTCAAAAAAAGTTGATTTCAGTACAGAGGTAAAACCCATTATCAATAAGAAATGTATTACCTGCCATGGTGGGGTAAGGGCGAAAGCAAATTTCAGTTTATTATTCAGGGAAGATGCATTGAAGCCAGCCAAGTCCGGGAAGTATCCTATTGTTCCGGGCCATCCGGAAAAAAGTGAAATGATCAGGAGAGTAACCAACAATGATCCTGATGAAAGAATGCCTTACAAACATGAGCCGCTTTCAAAAGATGAAATTTCAGTTTTAAAAAGATGGATAAAGCAGGGAGCTGAGTGGGGAGAACATTGGGCCTATGTCCCGGTAAAAGAAGTTACGGTTCCTGATTATAGTAATAAATGGATTAGAAATGAGGTTGATCAGTTCATATATGATCAGTTAAAAAAAGAAAAACTTTCACCTTCTGATGAAGCGGATAAACTTACCTTATTGAGAAGAATTGGTCTCGATTTGATTGGCATGCCTCCACCAGAAAAAACAGCTTCGAAATTTTTAAATGATAATACGGACAAGGCCTATGAGAATCTGGTGAATGATCTGATGGAGTCTCCCCGGTATGGCGAAAAATGGACTTCCATGTGGCTTGATCTTGCCCGTTATGCGGATACAAAAGGATTTGAAAAAGATCCGGGAAGAAATATCTGGCAATACCGTGACTGGTTAATCCGGGCATTTAATGATGATAAACCTTACGATCAGTTTATTACTGAGCAACTGGCCGGCGATCTTTTACCTGATCCTAATGACGCACAATTTATCGCTACGGGCTTTCATCGTAACACAGTAACCAATGATGAAGGAGGAACGGATAATGAAGAATACCGGACCGCCGCTGTTATTGACCGGGTAAATACAACATGGACAAGTCTTCTGGGAACAACTTTTTCCTGTGTACAATGCCATAGTCACCCTTATGATCCTATACACCATGAAGACTATTATAAATTCATGGCATTTTTTAATAATACCCGTGATGCTGATACGGAGGAAGATTATCCTTTGCTTCGACATTATTCAAAGAATGACAGTATTGAGGTATTGAAAATAAAAGAATGGGTAAAACAAAATGCAGATTCAAAACGGGCCAATGAAATATACCGGTTTCTTAAAACCTGGGAACCCGCTACTGCATCTTTTGAACGTACTGATAAATATGATAACTGCGAGTTGAGAGATACCAAGTGGTTGCTGATAAGAAAGCGATCAGTTTTCAGAATGAAACAAATTGATCTTACTGACAAAAATTATTTCCTGTTTCGTTATAAAGGCTATCCAAAAGATGGCATCTGGACGATTCATCTTGACAGTGCCAATGGGCCGGTATGGAAATCGATTGCTGTTCCTGAAACAAAAGGAGATAGTAAAATTTACGGAACACAAATTACTCCTGTTCCGGGTGTTCATGATTTATACTTTTCTTACTTCAGTAAAAAACTGGAGAAAGAAGATTTTACTGCATTAATTCTGGATTGGTTTCATTTTGGTCAGCAATTTCCCGGCAAAGGAAAACCAGAGTATGATAGTACATTCAGCAGATTCATGCGGTTGCTCAATAAACCTGTTCCCACTACTCCGGTGATGGTGGAAAATTCTCCTGATCTTAAACGAGAAACAAATGTTTTTGAAAGAGGTAACTGGTTAGTAAAAGGTGAAAAAGTGGAACCGGATATTCCAAATGTATTTAAACCATGGCCTGCGAATGCGCCAAAGAACAGGTTTGGTCTCGCCATGTGGATCACCGATAAAAATAATCCACTTACAGCAAGAACCATGGTGAATAGAATTTGGGAACAACTTTTTGGTAATGGTATAATAGAGACAATGGGTGATTTTGGGTCACAGGGTTCATTGCCTACACATAAAGATTTACTGGATTGGTTATCGTGGAGGTTTATGAATGAGGATAAGTGGGGTATGAAAAATTTAATAAGAACGATTGTAATGTCTGCTACTTACCGGCAACAATCAAAAGCGTCACCGGAGTTGCTGGAAAAAGATCCTTATAATAAGTTTTATGCAAGAGGTCCAAGGATACGTTTATCTGCTGAGCAGGTAAGAGATCAGGCATTAGTGATTTGCGGATTAATGAATGATAAAGCATATGGTCCCGGAGTAATGCCCTATCAACCTGCTAAAATCTGGAACTCTCCTTATAGCGGTGAAACATGGAAACAAAGTACTGGCGGAGATCAATACCGGCGGGCAATTTATATTTACTGGAAAAGAACTGCTGCTTATCCGTCCATGATGATGTTTGATGCAACAGCAAGAGAAGTTTGTACCGCAAAAAGAATAAGAACCAATACGCCGTTGCAGGCATTGGTTACTCTAAATGATTCTGCTTATATTGATATGGCAAGATATTTTGCTTATCGCCTGCAAAAAGAAACCGATAACTCAGCAGAGCAACAAATTAAAAGAGGATATGAACTGGCAACAGGGCATTTTATTTCTGAAAAAAGCCTTG
>JAHEZE010000031.1 GCA_023251235.1 Sphingobacteriales bacterium
GTGGCTCTTCTATTATTCCCTTGTGCCGGGGATCCCATGTAGCAATGCAGTAATCAATACTTGTCTTCACCATGGGGTAGATTTTTTTCAACCATTCATTATCGCCGCTGATTCGCCACTCACGGTACACTTTCATGATTCCACCCAATTGTCCGTCTGCTGCGGAATGAAAATCATGACTGGCGGGTTGAATCGGTAAGGTGGCTCGAAAATTCTGATGACCTTCCTTGCTTTGACTTTCGCAAAATTCTGTATGACGCAAACTTCTTTCCAATGCAGGAAACAAATGCGGAATTGCCTGTGCATAATTCCATACATGGGTGCAGGAACCATGACAACAACCCCAGTCATCACCACATCCCTCAAAACTCCAGAGCCGGCCATCATATTGGCGCATTACGGTTGGTGATTTTAATATGGTAAGATTGGCTGCTACCGCTTCTGTTACTTCAGGCGGTAAGCTGCTGTTGTAAAAAGCATTTGTAAACAGCATGGAATTTTTCTTCAACACATCGTACTCTTGTTTCCAGTAAGCAGCTGCTTCATTTATATTTTTAAACCGGCTGCTGTACCAGGGTTTATAAAATTTGCCATTAAAATCTTTATCATATTTATCAAGTGAAATATCAGAAGGTGAGTTGCAGCAACCGCTGTTAGGATCGCAGTTTTCTTTTCTTTCGCCCATCTTTCCATAGGTCTGTTCTGAATCCGGAGTGTACCATGTCATCATTAACCTGATAGTTTTTTCTTTGCCCGCCGCTAATCTGAATGGAACAAACAAGGTTGCACCCGGTGCATCTTTTTCTACCGGAGCTACTGTTTTTATTTCTCCGTTCTTTACTGTATTCCATGCCATAGTCAGCGGATCCCACCAACCACCACGAAACCAGCAATGATCCACCACGGTTGCATCGTCATTGGTAAAAATGGCGAAATCTGTTGGATATGGTTTTTCTTTTGTTCCTGCTTCCGATAAAACAAAACCATTTTGTATAGCAGCAATGGAATTTTTTCCTTTCTCTGCACTCAAAAAATTTTTTGCATTGAAAGAAAAGACAGCATCAAGTGTTGTGATCCCGGTATTAGTGAATTTATATTCCATTGCGCCAACAGGTAAACTGGAATTATCATCATCTGATGGAATAAAGGGACTCCATCCTGTAACCTGTACTTTCATCGGTAAATCTTCATCGCTGATGTCAAGATAACTGAAAGGAAACTTTGCCGTAAACGCAGCATGTCGAAAATGCGGTAACCCTGTGGTAGCGCCACCGAGGCCATTGCCTGCTTCACGAAGCCCGAATTTTTTCCAGTCAGGTACCGGCCCTTCTAAAAGTTTAGATCCGTTTTTTATTCCTTTAACAGCAATAGCTGCAAACATACCCGGCTCATTAAAAATTTCAGGTTTATTGCGGACAGATACATGAGAGATAGAACCGGTTCCTTCCATACAAAACATACCTGCACCAAGACCGCCGATCGGAAAAGCAATGCGGTTCAGGTGTTCGCCGGTGTATGCCGAGTTATATTGACGACGGTTTTCATCATCACTAAAAATTTCTTTTATAGGATCTTCTTTTACTTCCGGTGATGCTAAAATAGATACAGGTAAAAAGGCAGCAGCACTGCTCGCACTTATTTTTTTTAAGAAGACCCGGCGGCCAGATTTATTTTTCATGGAGATTTTTTTTGAATTTAAGTTTTTAAGATAAAAATATTTATTTACAAATCAATACATCAAACCTTCGGCTCCCAGCCTTTTTCATATTCTCTTCTCCAGAGCTTCATGGCATCAGTATCATTTAATATATGCCCGTTGGCAGGATTGCAATGCAATGTTCTTCCGGTGCGTTGAGCAATATTTGCAAGGTGGCAAAGCAATACTGATTTATGCCCTTCCACTATGGGAGAAATAATTTTGCGGTTGCCGCGAACAGCTTCTGCAAAACTTGTGAAATGAAAATCATCAAGACTTCCCGTGGCGCTTATTGTGTTGGCGCCATTACCGGCTTCACTTGCTTTTACTTCTTTAATCAGCTTTTTGTCAGAGTCAAAAATTTTATAATCATCGTTGCCAAGGTTTACCAATGTTCCTTTATCGCCAAAGATGATGAATCCGCGGCTGCTGGCTTCCGTAGGATAGTTGTTGCAACTGCGGCCTTCCCAACTGATGCTTTTATTATTTCCGAATTCAAAAGAAATGGTTTGTGTATCGGGTGTCTGCCAATCATCTTTAAATGCATAACGTCCGCCGGAGGAAACAACTTTTGATGGATAGTCAACATCGAGAAACCAGCGGCAGCAATCTATTTCATGTGTTGCATTGTTGCAGGTTTCTGAAGTACCCCAATGCCAGAACCAATGCCAGTTGTAATGAACAAGATTATCCTGGTAATCTCTCCGCGGAGCCGGACCCTGCCATAAATTAAAATCCAATGTGGAGGGTGGAGCAATTTTTTTACCAATGCCGATTGACTTGCGATTATTATCATACCATGCTTTTCCATAATAAGCATTGCCGATAATACCTTCTCTTACCTGGTGGGCCGCTTCAATAAGAGTAGGAAAACTTCTGCGCTGGTTACCCATTTGTATTATTAAGTCCGGATACTTGTTCATTGCCTGCACGAGCAGTTCACCTTCATAAGGATTTTGTCCGCAGGGTTTTTCTACATATACATGCTTGCCATGTGCAACAGCAAGCAGGGCAGCAGGAGTATGCCAATGATCCGGCGCTGCAATACTGAGTGCATCAAAATCTTTTTTAGTTACCAGTTCACGAATGTCTTTTATAACAGCAGGTTTTTTATCTGCGTTGGCAAATGATTTCATACATTTTGCAATGGCGTTTTCTTCCACATCGCAGATATAGGCTACTTCCACATTGGGAAGTTTTGAAAAACTTTCTGCATGAAAAGTGCCCCGGCCATTTACACCCATAACTGCTACCACTACTTTATTAGAAGGGGCGTTTTTTCCAAATACAGGGAAGTTAAGAATGCTGATGCCTGCCGCGGTAAATGAAGTGTTGCGTATAAATTCTCTGCGTTTCATATTGAAAATATTTTGTTGATTAAAGTTAATTATATCTGCCTTGCAATCTTGCTTATTTGCAATATTGATTTTAAAATTTCATCTTTAGCCTCCGGATGACAACTGAACGGAATATTGCCATTGTATGTAACCCGCTGGCAGGAGTGGGGAGGGCGGTTGACCTTGCAGATAAAATTTCAACTGAATTATCTGGCAGGGGGATTGGAAATTTTTTGTACAAAAAAAGCTGGCCAAAGAATTTTGATGGATATACCGATATCTTTATTGTGGGAGGAGATGGAACGTTGAATTTTTTTGTGAATCTATATCCCAATGTAAACTTACCGTTGGTGATTTTTAATGGTGGTACGGGAAATGATGTGCATTGGCTGCTTTATGGAAAGAAAAATTTTGAAGAGCAACTGGATATTGCATTGAATGGCGATGCGAAACCTGTTGATGCAGGAAGATGTAATGATAAATTCTTTATGAATGGAGTGGGTATCGGCTTTGAAGGAGCCGTGGCAAAGAGTCTTACCGGAAAAAAGAAAAAGGCTGGCAAAGCTTCTTTTATGACGGCTGTTTTGAAGAAAATATTTTCTTATAATTCGAAAGAATATAAGATCAGTTCTGAAGAATGTAACCAGGAAAACAGGAACTTACTTATCAGTATTATGAATGGACAAAGGGCGGGTGGCGGATTTCATATCGCACCGACTTCTCTCATCGATGATGGCTTGCTGGATGTTGTGTTGGTGGAAAAATTAAATCCTTTACAGCGGTTATTCTGGTTACCCGTTATTGAAGGAGGAAAACATCTTCATCTTTCTTTTATAAAACATTTCGGAACTAAAAAAATTATCATTAGTTCTGATAATTCAATTCAGGCTCATCTTGATGGAGAATATTATGAATCAAAAAGGTTGGAGATAGAAATTCTTCCTCAAAAATTTCTTTTTCGGTATTAAGCCCACAAACCTCCTAAAGGGGGCTTTTGTAGACTTCTTTCCCATTTACAATTGTTCTCAGCACTTTTACTTCTATTATTTTTTCAGGAGCTATATCAAAAATATTTTCACTCAGCACCACAAAATCTGCCAGCATTCCTTTTTTCAGAATACCAACCTTATTTTCCTGGAAACCCGCATAGGCATTATTAGCTGTATAACATCTTAATGCCTGCTCAACAGAAATTTTCTGATTGGGATACCATCCACCGGGATTTTTATCATCCAGCGTTCTTCTTGTGACAGCTGCATAAATTCCTGCAAGCGGTTTCAGAGGCGCCACTGTCCAATCTGATCCGAATGTGAGTGTGGCTTTTGTGTTCAATAAACTTTTGAAAGCATAAGTGCCTTTCAGTCTTGCATCATCTAATCTTTTATAGGCCCATTTGCCATCATCAATGGCATGATAAGGCTGCATGGAAGCAATAACATTTAGTTGAGCAAATCTTGGAATGGCTTGCTGGGTTAAATGTTGTGCATGTTCAATCCGGAAACGATGATCTCCGGGATTTTTCTTTTCTGCTTCTTCAAAAACATTTAATATAAAATCATTGGCCCGATCACCGATGGCATGAACAGCAATATGCAATCCGGCGGAGTCAGCAGATAAAACCCATCTACGCATACTTACTGTATCAGTTATATTCATGCCAGATGTTTTCGGATCATCCAAATAGGGTTGATAGAACCAGGCAGTGGTTGAACCTAATGATCCATCCATAAATCCTTTCAATCCGCCCCAACGCATCATATCATCTCCTTTGCCATTTTTTTTGCAGAATGAATCCAGCTTTTGCCATGTACTGATTGGAACGAATGAATAAATGCGGAGTGCCAATTTTTTGTTTTCATAATTTCTTCTGTAGGCGGCAAGATCAATCCATCCACCATAGCTGCCCATATCATTCACCTGGGTTACTCCATTTTGAAAAGCTTCTTTAATAGCTGCTTCAAGATATTCGTCTAACTCTTTATCGGAAGGATCGGGAATTACTTTATTGATCAGTCCCATCGCTTCATCTTTGAAGATGCCGGTATATTCACCTTTTGCATCTTTTATCATTTCGCCGCCAGCAGGAACTTTAGTGTCTTTATTTACTCCGGCAAGTTGTAATGCTTTTGAATTTGCCAATATCATATGCCCGTCATAACGATTAACAAATAAGGGATGATTACCGGTAACAGAATCAATCCAACTGCGGGAGGGAAGTTCACCGCCCCATGCTTCATGATCCCAATCACCACCAAGTATCCATCGGTCATCATTGTGCTGCTGACAAAATTCTTTAAGTATGGAAATAAAATCCTGTTTTGATTTTGCTTTTCTTAAATCAACACCGGAAAGATTATATCCGCCACTGATGAAATGAGTATGATTGTCAATAAAGCCAGGAGCCATCATTTTTCCATTCAAATCAATCATTTCAGTTTTGTCCCCTTTGAATAGCTGATAATCTTTTCCTGTATAAATAATTTGATTTCCTTTGATGGCAATCGCTTCTGTCCATGGTTGAGTTGAGTCTCCGGTCCAGATTTTTGTATTGAAGTAGATCTTATCAGCTTTTTGATTTTCCGAATTACATGAAAGCAGCAGAACCGCTGTAAGTAAAGAAATTAATATTTTCATTTCAAGAAGTTTTCTTTTTTAATTATCCATTCACGATCATGGTACTTCATGTCCGGTACTTGCCCTCCACAACATAAACCATTCTTCTCTTTCAAGAATAATTTTTGCAGCTTCATAGGCTGATTTCAGCCTATCAATTTTTGTCGTTCCAATAACAGGAATAATACCTGAAGGATGTTTGAATAGAAATGCAAGTAAGATCTGATCGATGTTCGCAATATATTTTTCTGCCAGCATTTGAGCTACCGCTAAAATTCTTTTGTTCCGTTCATCATCATCAATGTGAAATCTTCCGCTTCCCAAAGATCCCCAGGCCATGGGTGTTATCTGATGCTGAATACATTTATCAAGTTCTCCATTATGAAATGGGTCTAATTTCAATACAGAAACTTCTAATTGATTGAATTCAATTTTAAAGGCAGTTAACATCATGTCCATTTGTGTTGGTGTAAAATTGGAAACACCAAAATGTGAAACCTTCCCCTGCCTTTTTAAAATTGTAAATGCTTCAGCAATTTCATGCGGTTGCATCAGGGGATCAGGGCGATGAATTAATAAAACATCAATATGATCTGTCCGTAAATTTCGAAGAGAACTTTCTACAGAAGTAATAATATGTTCTTTGCTGGTATCGTAAGAATTGATTTTATGTCCGGGTCTGTTTGATGTAAATCTTCTGATGCCGCATTTGGTGATGAGTTGCATCTTTTGTCTGAGCGATGAATTTTGTTTTAGTGCATTTCCGAATTCTTCTTCTACCGTATAATCGCCATAGATATCTGCATGGTCAAATGTGGTGATAGCGGCAGCAAGACAGTCTTCAATTATCTGCTGATATTGCTGAGCGGAAAATTTTGCCCCCCATTGTCCCCATTTCATACATCCTGCAATAACAGGTGAGAGTGTTAGCATGGCAATTTTTATTGAAAATAAAAAAAAGTCTGGTAGTAATTAACCAGACTTTTCAATGCTGTGATTCCGATAGCCCTGCCTACGGGCAGGCAAATATCGTGACAGATTAATAATCGCTGTTGTAGCCACCACGATCACGGTAACCCCCGCCGCCACTACCACCACTGCCACCTTTGTTGTAGCCGCCTTTTTTGAAGCCGCCACCACCACCACCGAAGCTGCGTTTTTTGAAGCCACCTCCACCACCGCCTTCTTGTTTAGGACGGCTTTCGTTTACAACAATGCTTCGGCCGTCAAGCTCAGTACCGTTTAGTGCGGCAATAGCTGCATTAGCCTGTTCGTCGTTTGGCATTTCAACAAATCCAAAGCCTTTACTGCGGCCTGTGAATTTGTCGGTTACAATTTTGGCTGAAGTTACTTCGCCATGTGTAGCAAAAAGATTTTGCAAATCCTGATCTTTCAGGTTCCAACTGAGATTTCCTGCGTAAATGTTCATTTTTTGAGAAATTTTAAAAAACAAAATAAGTGATCAACAGTAAACAGTAAGCAATGAACATTTACAAAATATCGAAACGTTCAGAGAACTTGTGAAACTGTAAAGAACACCGAATACAATACAAAATAACGGGTTTTGGATGATAATATTGCCAAATATTTCCTTGAAAGAGGATTTCTTCCTTTCTTATATAAAAATCAGTCTATTATAGGTTTTTATCAATAAAAAAGCTTCTCTTGGTAAAGAGAAGCCCGGAATTTTTTTTTTAATACTTTTTATTCACCAATAACTTCAAAGTCGACATCAGCACTATGGCCGTTGCCGAAGTCAATATGTGCTTTATAGGAACCGATTTCTTTTACTTCATCGGAAATGTTGATTTTTTTGCGATCAACAGTATACCCTTTCTGATCAAGAATAGCACGGCTGATCTGCAAAGAAGTTACACTTCCGAAGATCTTTCCACTGGTTCCGGTTTTAGCTGTGATTCGCAATGGTGCTTCGTTTAATTTTGCGATTACGTTGCTGATCTCAGCAAGCATCTTATCTTCTTTCTTTTTCAGTTGTTTCATTCTTTCTTCCAACCGTTTTACATTACTTTGACTTGCTTCAACTGCAAGTTTACGGGGAATAAGATAATTGCGGGCATATCCATTTTTTACTTTTACCAGCTCATTAACCCCACCCAGGTTATCTACATCCTGAATTAATATTACTTCCATGATATTATTTTTTAGCATGAGCTATTAGCTACGAGTTGCGAGAAAAAAATGCTTTACTCATAGCTGGTGGCTCAAAACTTATTTTAACAAATCGGTTAAATAAGGCAATAATGCCATTTGACGGGCTTTTTTTACTGCCTCGCTTACTTTCCTCTGGTACTTCAAAGAGTTACCGGAAAGGCGGCGTGGAAGAAGTTTTCCCTGTTCATTTAAAAATTTTTTCAGAAACTCTACATCTTTATAATCAATGTAGCGGATGCCATATTTTTTAAAGCGACAAAACTTTTTTACATGTTTATCACTTTTAATGGCGGTCAGGTATTTTATTTCATTTGCCTTTGCCATAGTTTAAGCCTCCACTGTTTTTGCGGTTCCTGATTTTACGCCACTTCTCTTTTTTGCATTGTACTCGACGGCGTATTTATCGAGTTTTGTAATCAGGTGACGAAGTACTGATTCATCACGCAGCATTTGAATTTTAAACTTTTCATTGAAGTCAGATGGCGCTGTAAATTCCATTACCCAGTAAAGACCTGTTGTCTTTTTCTGGATAGGATACGCCAGTGATTTTAGTCCCCACGGATTTTCATGTATTACTTCACCTTTCACAGCTTTCACCAGGGAAGCATACTTTTTCTGAGCGGCTTTAAATTCTTCATCGCTCAGCACCGGGGTAAAAATCACCATCAATTCATAATTGTTCATTACCCTGTTTTTTAGTTTAATAATCGGTTTACCCAATGGACACCCCGAATAATCGGGGAGAATCTGACGAAAACAGATTTGGGGTCGCAAAGGTAAGGGAATGAGTTCAGAAGCAAGAGCTTTGAAGAAAGATTTTTATAGGCTAACATGAGTTGACAAATTCAGCCTTTCATATCGGGTTTATCATGATTTTTTTTGGGGTCCGATCATAATTCCCGATTTGATTATTCTTATTGATGCTAATTATACAGCTTGGTCATCAAGGGTTTAAAGTTAAACTTGAAATGCTTTTATTTTTACTTTTATAACAGTGGGTGGATTGAATTCACTTAAAACAAATGATTAATTATTCTTTGTTACAATTATGCCTTCCAGAAATTTCATTTTTTTTACCCGATAGACTTCTTTGAAATTTCTCCCAAACAATACATCGGCATGCTTAGGGCTGGCATAAATAAAATAAATTGGCCGTGGATATTCTTTCAAAGACTCTTCAATGTTCTTCACAAATTTTTCCAGAATTTCTTTATTAAAAGGATTAAAAAGAAAGAATACTTTATCATCGGCTGTGAGTGGAGTTTTCAAAATATCATTCCATACTATCTTAAAAACAACATTTGGGAAATTTGTCTTTATTATTTTAATATTTCTTTCTGCTTCTTCGCACAACTCTTTCGCAAAATCAACTCCCGTAATGTGTGTAAAACCATAGTTTGCGGCTACTACGAGGACTCTTCCTTTTCCACATCCTGCATCGAAAAGACTTTTTTCCTGGGGGAATAATTTACAAAAATTTTCAAGAAGGTTTTCAAGAATGTAATAATTGACAGCTTCGTAACGTGTAGCTTTTGATATGTCGCCTTTTTCAATCCCATACTTGTTCAGTTCTGAAGGGAAAAATGTATTGAGGCCATATTTTTTTTCACCCCTGAATGTATGATATAGCACAAATACGGCCAATATTGGATTCCAGTTTATGGCATGAAATGCAAAGAAATTAATATACCTGAAGAAAGTTTTCATTGTGGATTTGTCAAAGAATCACTCAATCTGAAATCAATCATACGGAGCTGAAGTGATTTATTCCCGTTCCAATCGTTTTCATCAATTTTGAAAACGATATCAAGTGGTTTCTTGTTTTGAAGAAGATGAAATTTTTCTGCCATGTTAAATCCAATACCTGTTAATACAGTATTATATTGTTTTAATGAAAAACGGATATGGTCTTCTTTTACAATTTTAGAATAACCGGTGTCTGTAACATTTCTTGTTATAAATACCGGTCGCAGGTTTTCGGGTCCAAAGGGTTCCATTTGCAGAAGAATATTATAGAATGACCATTGAATATCCCTGAAATTTATTTCAGCATCAATGATGATTTCAGGGATCAGTAAATCCGCATGAATAGTAGACGAAACCACTTTTTCAAATTTATTTCTAAATACCTCAATTTTGTCTAAGTCAAGAGTTAATCCTGCTGCAGCAAAATGACCACCATAACCCAGCAAAAGATCCCGGCAGGCATGAACTGCTTCGTATAAATTAAAACCGGGAACGCTTCTTGCACTTCCGGCAGCATAATCTCCACTTTGTGTTAAAACAATAGTGGGTCTGTAATAATGATCAATTAACCGGGATGCCACAATGCCTACTACTCCTTTATGCCAATGTGATTTGAAAACAACAGTTGATTTCCGGTTTTCCCATTCTTTATTTTCCCTGATTTGAATTAATGCTTCATCCGTTATTGAACTGTCTGCTTCTTTTCTTTCTGTATTATCGCTGTGTAATTGCTCTGCAAAACCAAGAGCTTCTTCATATGATTCTGCAATAAACATCTCAACAACTTTCCTGGCATCATCCATTCTTCCTGCTGCATTCACTCTCGGGGCAATCATGAAAACAAGATTGTTTATGTGCAACTCATTTTTTAATCCACTAAGAAAACTCAACGCTTTGATACCGTTGTTCGGATTTTCATTTGCTTTTTTTAAACCATAATAAGCCAGGATGCGGTTTTCACCAGATATAGATACGATATCGGCTGCAATAGCGGTAGCTACCAGGTCAAGGTTTTCATAAACTTCTTCATCGCCGAAGCCAAACTGGGGTGCCAGGGCAGAAATCAATTTGAAGCCAACACCACATCCGCATAATTCCTTATATGGATAATTGCAGTTTTTTTGTTTTGGATTTAAAATTGCCACGGCTGCCGGTAATATTTCATCGGGTAAATGATGATCACAAACTATAAATTCAATTCCCAGTTTTTTGGCATAATCAATTAGTTCAACTGATTTAATTCCGCAGTCCAGTGAAATAATTAAAGTGAAACCATTTTCATTTGCAAAATCAATTCCGGCTTTGCTTACCCCATAACCTTCCCGATATCTGTGTGGAATATAAAAATCAAGATTGGTATGGACTTTTTTAAGAAAGTTATACATACAGGCAACGGCAGTTGTGCCATCCACATCATAATCGCCAAAAACCATAATTTTTTCATAATTACTAACAGCCAGGATAATCCTTTCAACAGCCTTATCCATGTCTTTCATCATCCATGGATCATGAAGGTTCTTGATTTGCGGCCTGAAAAAGTTTTTTGCCTGCTCAAAAGTTTCAATACCCCTGTTTACCAGAATCTGGCAGATTACAGGATAAATATTCAGTGATAAATGAAGACTGTCAGTTTTTGATTTGTCTGGTAATAATATTTTCCATCTTTTTTCTGACATAGAAGATCCGGGATTCTGTATAATTCTAAAATTCAGTATTTCCGGTCAATAACAAAATTTACGAGGTTCTCAAGGCCATTTCGTATTTCATCACTCGGGAATTGATATAAGATCTCTTTGGATTTATTATAGAATTCCATCATTTTATCAGTAGCATATTGTATACCACCGGATTTTGTAACAATTTCCGCTACTCTTTTAACCTGTTGGGTTTGTGTGTTTTTGTTTTTGATAATGTAAATTATTTCTCTTTTAGTTGCCTTATCACAGTTATTCAAAGTATAAATTAAGGGTAAGGTTATTTTTTTTTCCTTTATATCATTTCCTGTTGGCTTACCGATTTTATTACTGGCATAGTCAAACAAATCATCTTTTATCTGGAAAGCCATACCTGCATTTTCACCAAACGATCTTAGTCTTTCAGATTTCATTTCATCCTGGCTGGTGGACCAGGCTCCGGCAGCACATGCAGAAGCAAGTAACGAAGCTGTTTTATTCTGGATGATATCATAATAAATTTTTTCCTCTATATTAAGGGTCCTTGCTTTTTCCAGCTGTAATAATTCACCTTCGCTCATTTTTCTTACTGCATCAGAAAGAAAATGCAGTATTTTATGATCGTTATGATCAAGTGATAATAAAAGCCCTTTTGCGAGTAAGTAATCACCAATAAGAACAGAAGCCTTGGTTTTCCATAAAGCGTATACTGAAAAAAAGCCTCTCCTTTCAGCTGAATCGTCAACCACATCATCATGAACCAAAGTAGCAGTATGTAATATTTCTACCAGCGATGCTGCCCTGTAAGTGCTTTCATTAATAGTGCCACAAAGCTTTGCAGAAAGCAATACAAACATTGGCCTCAATTGCTTCCCTTTTCTTTTAACAATATATCTCATTATCCTGT
The DNA here is from genome assembly GCA_023251235.1 of Sphingobacteriales bacterium. GTDB lineage: Bacteria > Bacteroidota > Bacteroidia > Chitinophagales > Chitinophagaceae > VBAS01. The sequence continues at coordinate 12,145 of JAHEZE010000031.1, forward strand.
CAAGCATTGGGGCATTACTTTTTACAGCTTCTCTGAACCTGTTTTCAAAGGTCTTTAATTCATTTTCAATTAAAGTAGTGGGCAAACTCATATTAAAGTAATGGCAATATACGCATCAAAAAAATATCCAAAGGAATGGGTTATTATTAAAGACTTTTATTAAGATGTGTTGAAAAAAAACAAGAGGTTTCAAAGGCAAATAATTTACATAAAATTTTGGTTTCTAAGCATCAATTCATATTTTCGCCTGTAATTTGGACATTGAATTCTACTTATCTAAAACTAATCCACTTTTATGGCAAGCAAAAAATACTTTTTACTGGTTGGCGTTATATGCCTGCTGGCATCTACGGGTTATGCACAAGTAGGTGCAAGCTTTGATGTAAGAGATTCGTCTCTTATCCCAGCTAAAAGAATGCCACAGCATTCTGAATTTTTAAACGGCACATATAGTTTTCCGGCAAAACCCCGTAACCAAACGGAAATTGGCTTAAAGGCTGGAATGTTTGCTATAAGTGGCGATATACCTGCAATTAATCCAACACTGGGATTTGGTGTGCATATAAGAAAAGCATTTGGCTATGTTTTTTCTGCACGCCTTGAATATTTGAATGGAGTTGGAAAAGGCCTGAGTTGGTTAGGAGCAAATAATTATGCAAGAAACCCAGCATGGTCAACCAAATATAATGCCCCCCTTCTTGGAATTAATGCAAATACCGGCCAACCAGCTTTTTTTAATTCAAAAACAGGCGGCTTATGGACTAGTTCAACACCTTTAGATAAAGTTTTCTATAATTATAAATCCAAGGTACAGGATATATCTTTACAAGGACTTGTTACTCTTAATAATATCAGGTTCCATAAAACAAAAACAGGATTTAACTTATATGGATTTGCTGGCTTTGGAGCTACTACATATGAGGTACACGTTAATGCTCTTAATTCAAGCGGTCAACCTTATGATTTTTCTAATATAGCAGATGGAACTTATAAAACGAGAAAAGATACAAGAAAGGCACTTAAGAATCTGATGGATAAGACTTATGAGTCTCTGGCTGAAAATCAAGGTTCAAGAAGACCTAAACTATTTGGAAATACAATGAAACCAACAATGACAGGTGGTTTAGGATTGGCTTTTAAGCTCAGCAACCAGCTCAATCTGGCATTTGAAGACCGTGTTACATTTACCAAAGATGACTTGTTGGATGGACAACGTTGGCAAGACGCTGACCTTGGCACTCCTTCACTTACCCGGGATTTTGATAGCTATAATTTTGCTTCAGTTGGGTTAAATATTAACCTGGGGGCACATGCAGTTCAACCGCTATGGTGGTTAAACCCACTGGACTACTCGTATAGTGAGATTCGTAACCCTCGTTTAATGCGTTTACCAAAACCTGTACTTCCTGATAATGATCTGGATGGTGTTACTGACCAGTTTGACCAGGAACAAACTCCTACGGATTGTCCAGTTGATAGTCATGGTGTAACCCGTGATACTGATGGTGATGGTGTTCCAGATTGTAAAGATAAAGAGCTTATTACCCCTACTTATTGTCAGCCAGTTGATGCTGATGGTATTGGTAAGTGTCCTTGTCCGGATGGTTGCAAAGGAACAGCCCCTGCTCCTCCAACTTGCTCACAGTTACTGGGAGCACTTCCAAGTGTAATGTTTGCTAAGAATTCTACAAAACTGAATGATGATGCTAAAAGATTACTTGCTGTAGTAGCAGACCGTATGCGTAATTCACCTGGCTGTAATGTTGTCGTTACTGGTTATTGTGCGAGCAATAAACTGGAGCAGCAAAGAAGCTGGGATAGAGTAAACGGAATCATAAGCTACCTTATAGAAAAAGAAGGTGTAAGCGGAGATCGCTTAATCTTTAAGTATGGCGAAGAAGGTGGGGATTGCAATACAGTAGATCTTCGCTCGGCAAATGAAGGAGAACAAGGGCCTAATACAGTTCCTGCTCCTCATCCAAATTTGAGAAAAAATTAATTTATTTTTTATAAACAAAAAAACCCTTCAATTTATGAAGGGTTTTTTAATTCTGTTGAACCCAAGAAAACCAGATAAATCATGTTAAAGATGAAAATCTTAGCTTACAGAAAAAAACTTAGTTACCCTCCTGTTTTTCTAAAAAGAGCTTTACAAAAATCTTAACCTGGTTAATTTTGGAGCTTGTTTTTTTTTAATCAGATTTGTTTGAATAAACTATCTTTGTCCACTTTTCTATGCGAATTTTCATTATACTGATTATTATTGGACTTTTAAGCAGCTGCAAGGGAATAAGTAAAATTTTAAAAAACCCGGATCCTGAATTTAAGTTGGGTAAGGCAGAACAGTATTATGTAAAGAAGAAGTACATTTTTGCTCAGCAGCTTTTTGAAGATGTAATGCCTCATTTTAAAGGAACAGCAACTTTCGAAGACCTGTATTATAAGTATGTTTATTGTGCTTATTATCAGCAGGATTATCAGAATGCAGAAAATCTTATTAAAGGGTATTTAGAGACTTTCCCCAATAGTTCCAGGGCTGAGGAAATGGATTATATGAGGGCTTATACTTTCTATAAACAGTCGCCGAAACCACCTTTTGATCAGACAAATACAATTAAAGCTGTCGGAATGATGCAGACATTTATCAGCACTCATCCCAAATCATTAAAGAATAAAGATGCAAGTGATATTATTGAAATTTGCCGGAAAAAACTTGAAGAAAAAGAAAGAGCCAATGCTCAATTATACTATGATCTGGGACAATTCAGGGCTGCGGGGGTGGCATTTACCAGTCTTTTAAGCAATTTCCCCGAATCTGAAAAGGGAGATGAATATAAGTTGATGGTGATAAAATCATATTTTAAATTTGCAGAATTGAGTGTAGAAGATAAAAAAGCTGAACGCTTTGAACAGGTTGTAGCAGAATGTAATGATTTTATAGATCGGTTTCCTGAAAGTAAATTAGTAAAAGAAGCAGAGCACTATATTTCTTTATCTCAAAATAATATTAAAAACCTAAATAATGAGCAAACTAAGACGTCAACTTAGCGTTGGAACCAGTAATATAGTTGAAACCCGCAGTCTAAATGATATAAAAGAAAAGACCGGGAATCTATATGAATCGATTTCAATCATTGGAAAAAGAGCTAACCAAATAAATGTTTCTTTAAAAGAAGAATTGCATAACAAATTAGAAGAGTTTGCAAGTCATACAGATAGTCTTGAAGAAATACATGAGAATAAAGAGCAGATAGAAATATCCCGTGCTTATGAGAGAATGCCTAATCCTGCATTGCTGGCTTCTCAGGAATTTATGGAAGACAAAGTTTATTTTCGTAAAGGCGAAGACGAGCTTTTTAGTTAATTAAAAAGTTATTTTCGAACATAACAAGATATTTTTAGCGTCCCAAATAAACGGGACGCTTTTAGTTTTACATCAGTTATGGTATTTTTGAATAAGTTTATGTTGAAGGGTAAAAAAATATTATTGGGAATTACAGGCAGTATTGCAGCATATAAATCAGTTTACCTGGTCAGGCTTTTAGTAAAAGCCGGAGCTGAGGTTAAGGTAATCATGACCCCCTCATCAAAAGATTTTGTAACCAAACTTACACTTGCTACACTTTCAAAGAATCCCGTGTTAGTTGACATGTTTGATGATGAATCCTGGGCAAATCATGTAATGCTTGGCCGCTGGGCTGATGTAATGCTTATTGCACCCCTGAGTTGCAATACGCTGGCAAAAATGGCTCATGGACAATGCGATAATCTTCTGATGGCAGTTTATCTTTCTGCCACTTGCCCGGTTGCCATGGCGCCTGCTATGGATGAAGATATGTGGTATCATAAGGCTACCCGGGAAAATTTATTAAAAATTCAAAACTTCGGAGTCAAATTAATACCAGTTGAAAAAGGGGAGCTTGCCAGTGGATTGAAAGGAACTGGACGAATGGCTGAACCTGAAACCATTGTTCAATTTATTAAGGATAATTTTTTTTTACCCAAAAAACTTGATGGTAAAAAAGCATTTGTTTCGGCAGGTCCTACTTACGAACCAATTGATCCAGTCAGATTTATTGGCAATCACTCTACCGGAAAGATGGGAGTGGCAATTGCTCATGAATTACAAAATCAAGGCGCTGAAGTAACTTTAATATTAGGGCCAACTCAACTTTCAGTACCGGAAACCGGATTAAAAATTGTCAACGTGAAGACAGCAGCAGAAATGTATAACGCCTGTACTAAAATTTTCAATAAAACAGATATTGCTATCATGGCAGCTGCAGTAGCAGATTATGCACCAGCTACGGTTTCAAATATTAAAATAAAAAAAAAGGAAGAAGAATTGGTTGTTGTTCTAAAAAAAACAAAAGACATTTTGAAAAGTTTAGGTGAAAAGAAAAAGAAAGGTCAGGTACTGGTAGGGTTTGCTTTAGAAACATCAAATGAGCGGGAATATGCTCTTGGAAAACTTAAATCGAAAAAGGCTGATATCGTTGTATTGAATTCATTAAATGATCAAGGCGCCGGATTTGGCTCAGATACAAATAAAATTACCATATTTGATAAAAGCGGAAAGGAATTCAACTTCGATGTAAAGTCTAAAGAAGAAGTTGCAAGAGACATTGTTGACACTATCATCCAATTATATTATGTTTAAAAAAATCCTATTATTAGCCTGGATAAACAGTTTTATACTATTTGCGAACAGCCAGGAAATACAGGCTCGCCTTTCTATCATTGTAAATAAAGACAAAATAAGCTCCCAGGTTGATAGAAAAATATTTCAGACTCTTCAGACAACGCTTACAAATTTTATCAATAACAGAAAGTGGACGAATGACGTTTTCCAGCTGTCAGAGAAAATTCAATGCAATTTTTTATTGAACATTAATGATGTAGTTAGCCAGAATGTATACAGAGCAACACTGACTGTACAGGCAGCAAGACCAGCTTATAATACATCTTATCAGTGCCCTTTGATAAACTATAATGACGAGAACTTAGTGTTTCGTTACCTCGAATTTCAGCCAGTTGAGTTTAATGAAAACAGAGTTCAGGGTACTGACCCCCTTGCCTCTAATCTTACTGCTGTATTAGCTTATTGGGTAAATATTATTCTTGCGTTTGATTATGATTCTTATTCTACCCGGGGAGGAGATGCTTATTTTTTAAAAGCTCAGAATATTGTAAATAATGCACCGGAATCAAGGGATATTTCCGGCTGGAAGAATTTTGAAAGTTTAAGAAATCGTTATTGGCTTTCAGAAAATCTGAATAATAACCGCTTTGCTTTAATGCACAATGCTATTTATTCTTATTATAGAAGTGGGATGGATATTTTTTATGAAAATGAAGATGAAGGAAGAAATGGAGTATTAAACTGCTTAAATTATTTAAAAACACTTGATACGGAAAATCCTAACTCCATGATCATGCAATTTTTCTTTCAGGGAAAAAGTGCCGAATTAATAAAAATATTCAGTAAAGCTAACCGGGAGGTTAAAGATCGGGCACTGTCGCTTCTTTTAAAACTTGATGTTACCAATGCCCGTCTTTATAATGAATTAAAATGAAATTATTTTTAACCATACTTGCCTTAATGTTTTTCACCAGCTGCACGCTGAAAAATAAAATACCAAAAGGTATTTTGTCACAAATAGAAATGCGCAGCATCATTTGGGATTTAATGCGGGCGGATGAGTTTGTTGGAAGCTATGTTATGAAGGACAGCTCACTTGATCGAAAAATGGAAAGCGCCAAATTATACGAACAGGTTTTCAGGATTCATCATATTAGCCAGGAAGTGTTTAAAAAAAGTCTTTTTTTTTATCAAAGCAGACCTGATTTATTGAAAGTTATCACCGATTCATTGCACTTAAATGAAAAGTATGTTATGGAAGATCAATATAAAGGAAGTAAGCCAATCCCTCATGATTCTCTTACCAAAAAGTCGAAAATAAGGTCTAGCCCGGAAAAATAGATTTCTTCCCTGTACTTCAATCAATATTTTTGCGGGAACAAATTTTGTGTATGAATAAAATATTTCAAACAGCCGAAGTGGCAATCAATGATATTCTGGATGGGGCAACAATAATGTTGGGTGGCTTTGGATTATGTGGAATCCCGGAGAATTGTATAGAGGCGTTATGCAAAAAAAAAGTAAAAGATCTGATTTGCATTTCCAACAATGCCGGTGTGGATGATTTCGGTTTAGGATTATTATTAAAGAACCGGCAAATTAAAAAGATGATGAGTTCTTATGTTGGAGAGAATGATGAATTTGAACGGCAATTATTAAATGGAGAACTTGAAGTGGACTTGTTACCACAAGGAACTCTGGCCACAAGAATTCAGATGGCTGGAATGGGTATACCGGCATTTTATACTCCAGCGGGATATGGAACTGAAATAGCCGAAGGTAAGGAGGTCAGAGAATTTAATGGGAAAATGTACCTCATGGAAAATGCTTTACATGCGGATTTTGCAATTGTAAAAGCCTGGAAAGGTGACCGGTTCGGTAACCTGGTGTTTAGAAAGACGACCCGCAATTTTTCTACTTCAATGGCTAAAGCCGGAAATATTACTATCGCAGAAGTGGAGCAGCTGGTAGAACCCGAAGATCTGGATCCTGACCATATTCATGTTGCAGGAATTTATGTACATCGTATATTCAAGGGGAAAAATTATGAAAAGAGAATTGAAAGAAAAACTATACAAATAAAGAATTAAAATCGGAAATAAGAGGTTGGGCATTTAATGAATACGTAAGTAAAAAACAAAGTATATCATTGAGGAACACGAAACAAAAAATCAGAAATATTTCTTATGGCTTTAGATAAATTTGGAATAGCAAAAAGAATAGCACAGGAACTTAAAGATGGTATGTATGTTAATCTTGGAATTGGTATACCAACACTGGTTGCAAACTTTATTCCTTCCGGGATTAGCATTATGCTTCAAAGCGAGAATGGCATGCTGGGGATGGGCCCCTATCCTGAAGAAGAAGTGATAGATGCGGATTTAATAAATGCAGGTAAAGAAACGGTAACTATATTGCCCGGAGGGGCTTTTTTTGATAGTGCTGAAAGTTTTGGTATGATCAGAGCCGGAAAAGTGGATCTCACAGTATTAGGTGCTATGGAAGTAAGTGAAACCGGTGATATTGCTAACTGGAAAATTCCGGGTAAAATGGTGAAAGGAATGGGAGGTGCTATGGATTTGGTAGCCAGTGCAAGAAATATTATTGTAGCTATGATGCATACTAATCCTAAAGGAGAATCAAAATTATTATCAAAATGCCTTTTACCGCTTACGGGAATCAAATGTGTTAAGAGGATTGTTACCGAATTAGCTGTTTTAGATATTATCTCAGCTGGATTTAAACTCATTGAACGGGCCCCTGGAATAAGTATTGAAGAAATAAAATCAAAAACAGCGGGTAAATTAATAATTGCAGGTGAAATCCCGGAAATGAGGCTATAGTGTTTAATCTATCATATTATTTTTAACAGCAAAAAAGACTAATCCTGCTGTATTTCTGCTTCCAAACCGTTCCATTAAGCGATCTTTAATTGCTTCAACAGTTCGTGCACTTATTCCCATTTTTTGAGCAATTTCCTGAGCAGTAAACTCCATACAGATATACCGAAGTACATCTTTTTCCTTTTCGTTTAAAGTGATTTCGTTATTTAATGAAGGAACTACTTTTTGACGGGCATGAGACCGTTTTAATAAAATCCGGTTTACGAAATTATTGAGATAATAACCTTTTTCATAAACATCCATGATTGCACGACGAATTTCCTGTGGTTCGGCATTCTTCAGCAAATAACCATTAGCTCCATTTTCCATCATATGATAAACAAACCTTTCATCCTCGTACATACTTAAAACTATAATTTTGATTTTAGTATATTGTTTACTTATAAGCTTGGTAGTTTCAATTCCATCTTTACCCGGCATTCTAAGATCCATTAGAATAACGTCAGGTTCTGCATCCGGAAGGCCTTTTATTAATTCGTCACCATTTTCTGCTTCTAATACAAACTTAATGTTCGTAAAAGGTCTGAGAGAGAGAATAACACCTTTTCGGAAAATTTTATGATCGTCAGCAATTGCAACTTTAATGATTCCCATAGTTTTCAGATAGACTTAAAGTTAAAGTTTATTTCCCTGTGATATTTATCTCATCAACCACACATCAATTTATTATACAGTTTATTTATTCATATGGATCGTCTTTTGGAACTTCGATGGTTACTTTATAATAAGTTTGTGAAATGTCTTTTTCAAATAAGATACTTCCCTGTAAAAGTCTTATGCGACTACCTATATTTTTTAATCCCAATCCGATATTACTTTTATTCAATTTTTCGAAATCGGATTGCACAATTCCTCTGCCATCATGATGAAGACGTAAATAAAACCTATCAGCATGTACATTTTGAGTGAGATGAATAAAACTTGAGTTACTATGTTTAAGAATATTATTAATAAGTTCCTGGATTATACGGAAAACAATCAGCTCTTTTTCCGGCTTTAACCTCTCTTTATAATCATGAAATCGCTGGCTGGCATTCAAAGCACCACTACCGCTTATTTTTTGAAACAGATCATTGATAGCAGATTCAAGACCGAAATTTTTCAAGGTAGGTGGCATCAGGTCATGGCTGATATTACGGATAAGTTGGATAGTATCGTCAATAATCTGCCGGGCCTGATAAATGCTTTGAAGCTGACTTACTTTATCCTGATTCACCAGGTTTTCGTTAAGGTACAGTCTTGCAGTAGCAAGCAGGGGGCCCGCATCATCATGAAGATCAGCAGCAAGTCGTTGGCGTTCTTCTTCCTGCATTTTAATAGATGCATTCAACATCATCTTTTGTTGATCTATTTCCATTTGCTGAAATTTCTGTTGGAAGCGCTGCACTCTTCGTTGGTGCATAATAATGAATGTAACCAGTCCGATTGTAAGTACAAGCATACCAATTGTACCTAAAAAAAGCACAGTGGTTGAAGTATTGGTGGCTTGCAGGATGAACATAAAAATTAATTAATAATCGGTGGATTAAATCATATCTAAGTTTGGAATTTTGGGTGGTTTATTTTGGATATTGTCAGTTGGAAATTTTTTATAAAAGAATAGGGAAACAGCGAATAATAAATTTTTAATAATTTCTGCTATATAGGTCAGGTTCCCGAATGTTTCTATTTGGCTACTGTCCAATTGATTTATTAATATGTAAAAAAAGAAAGAACCTCCCAGGTAAATTAATATGCCTACCGAAATCCAGAAACAATAATGATTGTAAATGAATGAATCTTTGATGTTCTTTGAATATTCGTAAAAAAAATAGAATATGTATATGAAAATGAATATTGTTTCTATGCCAATTGGGATGCTGTCAAGTTTATTTAATGTAGTAGTTGTGACATAAAAAATCTGGAAAAAAATAAATAAAACAGAAATGAGAATAATGAAATTTCTGAAAATTTTATTGCGGATATTATACCAGAAGATATAAGTAAAAACTGAATATTCAAGGAAAGTGTAGAAAGCCTGATAATACTTCCTGATATCTTTTGGAAGCAGACCGTGGCACATCAATAGTCCCCAAAAAATGATTCCATATAGGGCAAGTAAAACCAGTAATTTGTCTTTAATCTTGCTCTGGAAAAGAAAAAAACAAAGGGGAAGAATTAAATACGAGTATGTTACAATAAAATACAAAAAGCTTTCCTATATTTTGGATTTGTTCCAAAAATAGAAAAACTTTAGCTAGAATAAAATAATTTGGGGTTTATTCTTACTCTTCCCAAACAGTAATTGTGTCTGTTTCCCAAGCTCTTTTTACAATCTTTTTCATAACACTTAATTTTCGTCTTTAAGATTAAATTTCAGAGTAAAAATTGTCCAAATGCTGAGGGTTTTCAAGGGCAATATTTCAATTGGTCAGGGGTACAATCGCCTGAAATGCAGTACCAGAAAGGATTCAGTTAAATTTAGCAGGTAATATTACTTCTTAAATATACGTGTATATCCCAAGTAATCATAGTAAAAATACGGTAATAAAAATAGAATTTTTACGAGAAAATCTTCTATTTTCAGAGTAATTATCAACAGATGTGGATAAGAGGAAATTTTATTCCTGGTTATTGAATAGGGCGGAAATGGAGTTCAGCTATTATTTTATCTTAAAGAACTGGGTGATTAATTACTTTATTGAAATCATATTTATTTTCAAGAGAAAAAAAGAAGTTGATTGACACTGGACTTCGCCAATGGTTTTCAAAGGATAATGCGATTCTTTTTTGGACGGTTTCTTCCCGACGTTTCGGGATTAGGACATTGGATATTATGAGGGAGCTAATCCTCGTCAATCAACTTGGTTCAAAAGTATAACTGCCTTTTAATGGTTGCAAGAGCATTTCTCCCCATTTTCCAGTTTATGGTTTTTACTCAAACAGTCGTAGTTATACAGAATTTGTGATAGGAGATTTTCTTTAATAATTATTTTTTCAAGTGATTTAAAAAAAGTTTTAGCGCTTTTTTGATACAGTTTTTATATAGCTCTATGCCGGGTAAATAAGATCCAGGGAAAATTATTTGTTCTTTATTTAATTAGTTTATAACCCAGTTAATAAGGTTGAAGTTTTTAGTCTAAACAAGGAGACTGGGTTATTGATCGTAAAAAAGAAGTATTTTCGTTTTGTATTTACTAAACCTATTAAACAAAGAGAACCACTATCCATGACTGTCGATCAAATCAAGGTTGCCATTGCTGATGACCACAAGATTTTCCGTGACGGAATTAAAATGGCTTTACGGGATAAAGAATATCTAAGAATTATTTGGGAAGCTGAGGATGGAAAAGACCTTATGCATAAACTTAAGATTAAACTTCCTGATGTGGTATTAATGGATATCAGAATGCCCGAAATTGATGGAATAAATGCAATTAGTCTGATTAGAAAAGAATATGAGGCTCTCAAGATCATAGTATTGACAATGTATGATGATCAGGAAATGATAACAAAGATGATGGAAATGGGCGCCAATGCTTACCTGACCAAAACAACCGATCCGGAAGAAATTTACCAGGCTATCCTTACTTGTATGAATGATGATTTTTATTTTAATGATCTGGTGAATAAAGCTGTTTTATTAAAACTTCAGCACAAAAAGAAAGTCAGGCAGTTTTACCCTAACCCGGTAAAATTTTCCGAAAAGGAATTAAAAATATTGAAGTTAATAGCTGACGATAAAACGACAGAAGAAATTTCAAAAGAAGTATTTCTTAGTCCCCGTACTATTGAGACTATCCGCCAGAATATGAAACAAAAGGTTGGGGCTAAAACGATTGCAGGGTTGGTGATGTATGCCATGAGAAACAAGTTATTAGAATAAAGTCTGGATACCTCTAAACCCCTTTCCTGAAGTGAAAGACTTTCTTATAAATGTGGATCAATACTTAGTTTTTTATATAAAAATGACCCGATGCCGCAAAGTTTAAAAACAGAAAATATAAACAACAATTTTTTCAGCGGGAATTATAAAGAAATATGGAAGCAGATATTTCCTGAAAAAACCACATTGGCCGAAGTAAATTATATTATTGAAGAGGCCGGGTTATCCGAAGGAAGCCAGGTGCTGGATATAATGTGCGGTTACGGACGCCATGCATTAGAGCTTGCAAAAAGAGGGTTTTCAGTTACGGCCGTTGACAACTTGCAAGATTATATAGAAGAGATTAATAATACTGCTGCAAAGCAAAACCTGGTTGTAGAAACAATTTGTATTGATGTCCTGAATTTGCAAATTATTAAACAATACGACACTGTAATTTGTATGGGGAATAGTATTCAGTTTTTTAATGAAGACCAAACTCTTCACCTGTTAACTACTATATCTGCTCACATGAAACCTGGCGGAAAATTTTTTATTAATACCTGGTCGCTGGCAGAAATAGTATTGAAGCAGTTTAAAGAAAAAGGCTGGAGCCGCTTTAATGATATGTTGTTTCTGTTTGAAAGCAAATTTCTATTGCGGCCTGCCCGGGTGGAAACCACCAGTATAATGATAACTGATAATGGAGAAAGAGAAGAGAAACAGGGGGTGGATTATGTTTTTTCCATTGCTGAAATAGAGAATATGCTGAGCAAAACAGGTTTCAGGCTTAAAGAAATATACAGCATACCGGGAAAAAAACAATTTATTCCTGGTGAACCAAGAGCTTATCTGGTTGCTGAAAAAATTTAATTCCGGATTTTGATAGGGGATATAAAAGAATGGAGAAAGTTGATTGTTCCGATTTTATTCATTAATCTTTCAAAGTTTATTCGTTAAAATTTCCGGGATAGTACGGGGCATTAGAAAATTCTGGATCTGGGGCGAACGATTTCTCTGCTTCAATCAGCTTTCAGAGACAATAAAATCATTACAATTAATGACAAACCAGAGAAATACTTCTATCATTTATATGTAATGGAATTTACTGAAGTTCACGTATTTTTCACAATTATTTTATAGTATTCTTCCTTATAATTTCTCACATTCAGGTAGTTTCCACAGTTATAAAATCAAGTACTAGTACTATAGTATATGAATCAGGAATTTTACAATTTGCATTGAAAATTAAACCTGAAAAATAACTTTTAAAAAATTACGTTATTTACCGTAACCAGTGTCCGTTGAAGTCGTAAGATTTCATTCTATTTTTTAAAAATCAAATAATTCTCATGAAAAACCTTGAAACCGGTCATGTAATTAAAGTAGCAATCGCTGACGACCACACTCTTTTCCGCTCAGGGGTTAAAACCTCACTATCTGCACACAAAGACATTCACATGGTGGCTGAAGCCGAAAACGGTATGCAGCTCCTAAATTTATTAAAGCATATTCAGCCAGATGTAGTATTGTTGGATATTTCGATGCCTATTATGGATGGGCTTGCCACTTTACCGGAGATAAAAAAGCTTTATCCTGGTATTAAGGTAATCATGCTGAGTATGCATAATGATCATTCTATGATCAGCCGCATGATGGAAATAGGCGCCAATAGTTATCTGACAAAGGAAAGCGGGGCCGAAAAGATCTACGAAGCCGTAAGGCAAGTTTATGAAAATGAGTTCTTTTTTAATGAACTCACTAATAAGGCACTGCTGAGTGGGCTTCGAAATAAATCGTTTGCCGATGCACATAAACCGGCTGAAGTTCATTTGAATGATAAGGAAGTAACCATTCTCCGCCTGATGTGCGAAGAGAAAAGCACCAAGGAAATTGCAGATATTGTGGATTTAAGTCCACGAACTGTGGAAGCTATCCGTGATAAACTGAAAACAAAAACCGGTACAAAGAGCATGGCAGGCCTGGTAATGTATGCAGTGAAGACAGGATTAGTGGAGCAAGCCTAATATTTTTTAATGTAGTATAGTTTGTTAACCATTCACGTTAAGTGAATGGTTTTTTATTTTACTTTGGAAATATGAATTATATTTTCATTAACGGGAAAGTTCTGGAAGATGATGAGCCGGTTTTACCATCACAAAACCGGGGCTATCGGTATGGCGATGGGCTTTTTGAAACAATGAAAGTTATAAACGGGCAGATTCAACTGGAGAATTATCATTTTGAAAGATTGAAATCCGGAATGGAGCTTTTGGAATTTAAATTCCCGGTTCTGTTCAACCAGGAAAAAATCAGGGATGAAATTATTCAATTGTGTTTGAAAAATGATTGTGGGAAACTGGCCAGGGTCAGGCTTTCTGTTTCCCGTGGCAGTGGGGGAGTGTATGATTGCGATGATCAATTAAAATACCTGATTGAATGCTGGCCTTTGAATGAATCGTTTAATAAGTTAAATGAAATCGGACTTATTATTGATCTTTACCCTGATGCCCGGAAAAGCGTAGATAAATTCTCCAACTTGAAATCAGCTAATTATCTACCTTATGTTATGGCAGCTATATGGGCAAAGAAGAATAACCTTAACGATGCATTGCTGCTGAATTCTTATGAAAGAATTTGCGACACAACTATTGCTAATGTTTTCTGGATAAAAGAGGGAATTATTTATACGCCACCTTTAACTGAGGGCTGTATTGCCGGAGTGATGAGAAAAAGAATTTTAGATTGTCAATTGCAGATTTCAGATTTGGGTTTACAAATCGGGGAGTCTGTTCTTTCAGAAGATAAATTGCAGAATGCGGATGAGGTTTTTTTTACAAATGCAATTTGGGGAATCAGGTGGGTAAAGAAGTTCAGGAATTTATATTGCAGTAATAAAATTTCAAAAAAAATCTTCGAAAAAATTACTAAGCCGGTGCAACTCTGATTCATTTCTTAGTCAAAAAAGAACATACCACCTCCACCTCCGCCAAATCTGGGGTTAACAAAATTGCTGAGCTTAGAACCAAACCTATAACTGAGACCAAAACTGGTATAATAATTATAACCCGATGCCAGTTGTCTTCTTCTGGTAAGTACTTCCTGTTCCGTTGCTCCACCTTTGGGCAGATAAATCTGATCTCTTGTCAAACCACCGAAGGCGCCTACATTAAATGATAAACCTCCCGAAATCCTTACACTGATAAAAGCATTGATTCCAAGATTGAAATATTTCCAGTTACTTAAATAGTTATGATAGTTAGCGCCTACGGATGCGCTGCCCCATTTTTGATTGAATGACATATTCATTTCCACGCCATGCCCTGTAAGTGTTTCTTTTGTTTTATTATAGATGGTGGTATCATAATAAACATTCCGGCGTGCATCAATGGTATAATTAATAGTAAAAAATTTTGTATTTACATCTTTATAGGGGAAAACATCAAATTCAATTCCGGTTCTGAAAAAAAGCCGGCTTTTGTTATTGGAAAATGTACTGCTGTTCATATTGGCTTCGTAACCATAACTCCAGTGATTGTTGATACTTTTAATAAGGGAATGATCAAAGCTATATTCGTTATTATTAACGGTAAATTTTTCTGTCCCTGTAGTTGTTTCATATTCGTAGCCTGTTTTGTTTTTGCTGGCATAAGTACTGAACTCAATTTTTAAATCTTCAGTTGTCCGGTTAGCGGTAATTCTTCCGCTGTACCGGAGACTTTTATATACTTTATCAGCATTAATATTTCCATTGGTACTGACACGAAAGACCCAATAGTTCCAGGGGTCTTTTGTAAGAGCAGCTTCTTTCTTCTCTTTCCCTGTATTACTTTGTTTCATGTTAATGGTAACACCGTCTGCAGAAGCTGTTTTTGCAACAAAAGGAGCCATTCCAAGTTTCAGGTATTTAATCAATACATCCCTTCTTTCAAAATCTGTTGTATTGGGATTGATACCAAATCGCAAAGTATCTGATTGATTTTTATAATTGTTTTGACCAAAAAATATCAATTGAAAATTACTGCCGCCGCTTCCCGTACTTTGTTCAGTTATCAATACATGCAGGTCGGCCGCCTGGTTATCAAGCAAAAAATCCACAATATTAATTTCTGTTTTTAGAAAGGTCTGGTCGCACCAGGTATTACTGCAGTCAATAAAAACTTTCAGTCTTTGTTTTTGCTTATCATTTTGTGCTTTAGCAGATGTAAACAGGCATAGGAACAGAAAGGAAATTAATAATTTTCTCATGGCAAAGGCATTTGGTTAATGATTTCAAACCACAAATAACGTTTCAACAAAACAAAACCTGTGTTAATGGAATGACAAAAAAGCTAAGATTCACTGGTAAAGAAAGACCATAAAATTTATCAGGGCCTTTAAATTTTATAAAAGGAACATTTGACCTGATGAAGGGACAGCGGGGAAAGATACTTGTTGTTGGTAGGCTTTATATAGTGTTTCAATCGCATGCTTTCCCTGGCTGCCAATAGCAAGGGAAAAATTGTTTACATATAATTCAATATGCTGCCGCATCACCTCTTCACTCATTTCCTGTGAATGGATTTTTACATAATCCGTTATTAAAGGATAATTACCAAAAGCATATTCAATACTATTCCTGATCAATCTTTCAACTTGTAAACTTATTGCGTTGTCAAATGATCTTTTCATGGCAATGCCGCCTAAGGGGATAGGTAATTTCATTTTTTCTTCCCAGTATTCTCCAAGATCACAGAGTTTATGCAATCCTTTTTGCCGGTAAGTGAAACGATTTTCATGAATGATGACACCCAGATCTGTTTGGCCTGATAAGACAGCATCTTCTATCTCAGAAAAAATCATTGACACTTTATTTTTCATATCTGGGAAAGCAAAATTCAGCAATAAGTTGGCGGTTGTATTAATACCGGGTATAGCAATGGTTTTATGTTGAAAGTTAGTTGTTGAATATTGAATATTTTTTTTTGATATGAGCAACGGCCCGACACCTTTACCAAGTGCTGAACCGGAATTAAGTAATAAATATTTATCTAAGTTTTGGAAAATGGCAGGGAAGCTTAGTTTGGTGATATCCAGGTTTCCTTCAAAAGCCCAACGGTTCAGCGTTTCTACATCTTCAAGAATCACATCAAACTCCAAGCTTTCAGCATCAATTTTATTATTCACTAATGCATCAAAGATGAATGTATCGTTGGGACAGGGAGAAAAGCCGAGAGTTAATTTCATTTTAATGCAATTATTAACTTGCCTAACGACAGGCAGGTTTTTAATTAATAATTATTAATTGTTCCTATCAATGCCTCATTTAAGTTATTAATAGATTCCTGCATATTCCATTTCTTTTTATTTCTTTCTCCGATATAATTTGAAATGCTTCTTATCTGCAGGAAAGATATTTTTTCCATCAGGCATACATAATGTAATGCAGCCCCTTCCATTGATTCAGTCACCGGGTTGAACATATCTCTATAAAATTTAATCATTCTTTTTGATGTGCTAATTTGATTTACTGAAATTCCTTTCACGGTTTTTATTCCTGAATGTTTCAATAAATTTTTATCAGGATTGATCAGCCAACCTTTTTTATATGGAGGTTGGTTTTGCGGAACCAACTTTAAATCAAATAGTGTTTTTAGTTTTTGCATTTCTATTACACTTTGATCTGCTATGGTATCTTGTTTTACAATTAGTATATCTCCGAGATCAATATTCGTATCGAAGCATCCAGCTACCCCGGCCTGAACAACCAGGTCATATTTTTTTATTTTAATTTGTTTGACAAGATGGTAAGTAGTAGGCGTAAGCCCGATGCCGGAAATAAGAATGTCAATATTGTTATTGCTAACTTGGTCTTTTCTTATTAACTGAACGAAAGGACTGATTTCCCTGGCTGTGGCAGCAACTACAAGAAGATTTTTTCCCATTTTGGCAAATATCGGACATCGTTCGTAAAGCTGATAAGCATACCTTTGCGCCTCATTATTTCTCCGCCCAACGCTGTGAGGAAATTAAAAAGTAAAGCATGGTTTACTTGACAAGAATTGAACATTTTAATGCAGCACATAAGCTGTATAATCCCAACTGGAGCAAAGAGAAAAATGAAGAAGTCTTTGGTAAATGTGCCAATGAAAACTGGCATGGTCACAATTTTGAATTGTATGTTACCATAAAAGGGGACCCGGATCCTGAAACAGGATTTATTTTTGACGCCAAAAAACTAGGAGCTATCATTGAAGAAAGAATTGTAGAAAAGATTGACCACCGGAATCTGAACATGGATGTGGATTTTATGAATGGAAAACTATGTTCCATTGAAAATCTTGTAATAGGCATCTGGAATGAGTTGGAATCTCATCTTCCTGCTTCTATTCAGTTGCATTGTCTTAAACTGGTAGAAACTGCTAAGATCTATGTAGAATATTTTGGTAATAAATAGGTGAACAATATCCTTAGAATGACCTTATATATATCATTCATATGACTTTAGTATTTTTTTGAGAAAATTAAATTTGAATAGTAAGTATATGAGTAAAAAAGTTGCGGTATTCAGGAAAGAGAGTTTTAATGCGGCTCACCGGCTGAATAATCCTGATTGGACTGATGAAAAAAACCAGGAAATTTTTGGGAAATGCAATCTGCCGCATTATCATGGGCACAATTATGAATTGATTGTAAAAATTGCCGGTAAACCGGATAAAAAAACCGGGTATGTAATGGACATGAAAGTGCTGAGTGATTTAATTAATAAAGAAATAACTGAACGCTTTGATCATAAGAATCTAAATCTTGATACAAAAGAATTTAAAAACTTAAATCCAACTGCAGAAAATATCGCCGTAATAATTTATGATTTACTAAGACCCCATATCGATAAGAAAAAAGATTTACAGATACGGCTGTATGAAACACCAAGGAATTTTGTGGAGTACCCGGTGGAATAGAGGATAGTTTTTAAGATGATAGGTGATAGTACTCAAATCTGAAAATGTTGAATAGAACTACAAGTGTACAAGAGTACGACTCTTCGGCAAGCTCAGGGCAGGCTACAACGCTAAGGTCATCATAGATGAACGGAACGATGAACTGAGCGTAGCAAGTGAAGGTGAGCTTAATTACTAAAGATGGCTAAATAATAAATATAAATTATTTTATGAGCTATAAAAAAACAGAACATTACAACGAAGAAGTAACCAGCGGACTGGTAAAAAATTATTCTGAAATATTAGGCCTGATTGGTGAAGATGCCGGAAGAGAAGGACTACTTAAAACTCCCGAAAGAGTGGCGAAGGCAATGCAATACCTGACCCAGGGATACCAGATAGATGCAAAAGCTATTATTAATTCTGCCAAATTTCATGAAGAGGTAAGTGAAATGATTGTGGTAAAAGACATTGAAATATACAGCATGTGCGAACATCACATGCTTCCGTTTATCGGCAAAG
>JAHEZE010000108.1 GCA_023251235.1 Sphingobacteriales bacterium
CTGATCCCAAAAAATGGGTAAAGCCTGAAGAAATTTCAAATATTATTTATTACCACTGCATTGGCGAAGCAGCTTCTTTAAGAGAGACGGTGATAAAAGTTTATGGCAATTCGTAAAGAACCGATTAGAAAAATAAAATCGTTTTGTAAGGAGCTGATCTTGTTTAAAAAGAAATTGTAAATAATCCGATTGCCAAAATGTTATGGCTGTACAAAGACGACTGCCTTATAATGCGATTTATAGTTTTTTCACCCGCTGCCAGATGCTGCCATTGTCCCATTTAATCGTATTTCCATCATCACTGATGGTGGCTCCTAATCCCCCAGCCCATTGTGTTGCTTTTATTCTGGACAGACTCTCAAAGTACCCGGTTGAATTTTTGCCATATTCATTGCGGAAGATCAAATTTTTTCCATCCTGGTATATTGATGCCGGCTTCCCTGAGCTATCAACTTTCGTCTTGCTTAACCAATCACCTGCCAGCAAAGGCCAGTTAAGTGTTTTCGGTGGTAGTTTCGTGGCAGAACTGATGATGGAACCTATATGCTTTGGAAATATTTCTACCTGGTGCCCGGCTTGAAGTTGGAAAGGTTTCAAGGATGTGTTGGTAGGTGTCACCAGAACTGTGCCTTCTTCAACACCAGTTGTGGTCACTTGCGTTGCCTCAACATGACGGACAGTGAAAATTGTGCCTCTCACACTCATAGTCGCTGTTGGCGTTTTAATACTGAAATCCACTCTGATAGTTTCCTGACGATGTATTTGTGCTTTTATTTCTCCAATTTTTAGAAGTAATTCAATTTTATTAATGTCTTTCGGATCGGAAAACTGTCGCATTTTTATTTGTGTGAGGGATTTAATAACTACGATATGGCCATGAAGGTTTGACCTTGCAAATGCTGGTGATATTAATTCCATTGTTACTTCACTTTCAGGGCCGGTATGAATCTGATCGGAGGCTGTCAATTGTTGTCCCTCACTCAGTTCCTGCCAGTCGTCATTACCATGCAGAAAACCAGCATCTCCTTTAATTGAAATAATTTTTATGATTGGTGTTGGGTCATCTGTACTAGGGGGTTTTGGCTTAGGCGGGGAAGTGGAAAGATGATAGGTTGCAATCCACGCAACAATATTTCCTGACACGGCCCATAGTTTGATTTCTTTTCCTGCATAGGGAGCCACAGAAAGGTGAGCTGTAAAACTTGCTTTAGGTACATCGTGACCGGCAGATACATAGGTAGGAGAATCTTTGACCAAGCCATCCATTCCGAATTTCGAATCCCAACTTATATATCCTTTCTGAAGACTACCGCTTGCCGTTACAGATCCTGAAACTTCAAACGGTTTTCCTGAATGAATTTCAGTAGGGGGTGCGGAAAATGTTATATCGAAAATCCAATCCCAATTTCCGGGAGAAACATAAGTAATTGTCATCCCACTGAGTCCGATGCCGCTTACTGTTTCATCAGTGTATGGCGGGTCAACATAAGGGCCACGATGCCCGGGGTTGATCTGAAGACTGTCTCGTACCCAGACTGAATCACTTGCCTGAGTGCCGGTAAATGAAAGCGGGGTTACTGTTTCATTTGCCGTTGCAAACAAAATCAAGAATGAAAAAAGTGTACAAAGCCAGATTTTATTCGTTCTATTGGTTGGTATAAATGATATTTTCATTTTCAAAAAATTATTTTATGATGGCAAAAAAAGGAAATGAAACTAATAGGACTGATGTCTAAGTACTTTTTCATAAACAGCATTTTGTTTTATCAAAAGTCATCTGGATTGAATTGTATTTATAGATATAGTCTTACAAAAGAGATAGGAAAACTGATAAGTTTCCAAGAGTTTGAATAACCTGTTTCGAAGAAAAAAGATTATTAAATCAAAGCCTGTTAATTTGATTGCCCGGCTTGCAGGTTAAATATACTTAATGTATTTGTAAAATATATTATACAATATTGAACTACATGATTTTTATCATAGATATTTGGCTTTCTCTAATCTTTGTATCTTATTTGAAATCCGAATAACTTCATAAAACAAAAGACCCCTATTGAATAGGGGTTAAAAATTAATAAGTAGTCCCGACAGGAATCGAACCTGTATCAAAAGTTTAGGAAACTTCTATTCTATCCATTGAACTACGGGACCAAATTACCGCTTGTTTTTAGGCAAAGCTGCAATTTTTGGAAGCGCAATTTAAAACTATCCCGGGATGTATTTCCATTAATTTTATTTAATGCAGAAAAAAGTTTGTGTCGAATAAACTCAGTTAAATAAACTGATATACTGCATTTAGTTTGAAAAAAGTATTGGCACCATCTTCGCCCCGGGCTTTGATATTTAAAAGCTCTTCGTTTCTTGCAAAGTGAATATGAATAACTACCTGGATTGTTTCATTTGGATTTAATACTTTAAGAAACTTACATCCGGGCATTGAAATTAATTTTACTTTTTTGGAAAAATGTTTTTCAATTAATTCGTGAACTATTTGCACCTGAATTACAGCTGGTGTTACAGGATGGTTGGGAAAATGGCCAGAGTATATAATATGATTGGGGTTCAGTTTAATTCTTGTAATAAAACCAGCTTCACCTGCTGAAGTTTCAATCACTTCAAAAAAATCATTTATCAGTTTCAACTTAATCGTTTTTATTTGCGAGTAGTATTAGCCCTAAATTCTCCGGAATTAAATTATTGCAGACCAAAACTTTGTTTATCCCTTCGCCAAATACCGGATGCTCTCTTTGTGATAATATATCGATTCCGTAATTCATGGCGAAGGCAGAATTCGTAAAGTAGGTGCCTGTTATTTTTTGATAATCGAATATTTTTCCATGCCCGAATAAGGTTTTCAATTCCTCCGTTTTCTCCTGTTCGCTATTAGCATATAATACCATATCAATTTCTTCAGGTGATAATTTATTTGAAACCAGAAATTCCATGATTATTCCCGAAAAATCATTTATTAATCCAAAACTTCCCACATCAACAAGATTTATGGAAGCCTGTTTGCCTTTTTCATTTGACAGGATAAAAAAAGAAACCCCGCAGGTAAGATGAATCTTTTCATCGTTTAATCTTTCTTTCATGTTATATATTTCGTCTTCCTCTTCATCCGCTCCTCCAACAAGAATATGGCTGCTTCCGTTTTCAATACATAACATACCATCTATCAATGCCTGCTCAAATGACAGGCTATTTTGAGTATGGGTCATATTATAGCTATGATTTTTTAACAATAAGGATATCTGCCCGGCTATGGTATTGTGAGTTGATACGATAAAGGACGTGGGGGATAAAAGACCTTCATTTGCAGAGAGTATTTTGTCTAAGAAATTCTTAGTATGTACACAACAGCCCATGCTTGTGCCGACAATAATTCCATCGGGCTGACTTAATCCCGCCTGCTCAAGGCAATCAATTGAACAGGTTATGGCCATTTTCAAAACCTGGCTCATTCTCCTTCTTTCCATTGCCTGTATGAATGCACTATAGTCTGGTGTTACTAATTCCGATAACGGCTCCAATGCCGAAATTGTTGAAGAAAATCCTTTGTTCCGGAAGGTGGGTTGATGTGATATTGTTGATGAAGCTGTAATGTACATTTAGTTGGCATTGCTGAAGATTAAACAGGTACAGTTCCCGCCGAAGCCAAAAGAGTTTGAGAGTACATTTTCAACAGACACATTGGACCGATAGTTTGTTTCGGGTAACATTCCTGTTTCTTTCATGGGAATTGAAAAATTTATATTGGGAAAAATCAACTGTGATTGTAAGGATTGCACGCAATATACTGCTTCAATAGCTCCGGCTGCAGCCAATGTATGCCCGGTGAATCCCTTGGTTGAACTGAAAGGTGGAATATTATCACCAAAAACTTTTTGTATAGCTATTGATTCCGACAAGTCGTTATTTCCGGTGCCGGTACCATGTGCATTGATGTAGTCTATTTTTTCTGAAGTTATTTTCGCCTTAATTAATGCATTAATCATTGCCAGGTATGCGCCTTTACCATTTGGTGAACTTGCTGTCTGATGAAATGCGTCTGCCGCGTTATTCCACCCGGACAAAATACAATGTGGTTTATTTCTTGTGATAATAATACTTTGCTCGCTTTCAAGAATTAAAAATCCAGCGCCTTCACCCAGGTTTAATCCCTTTCTTGATTCATCAAATGGCTTGCATATATCCTGATCATAAATACTCAGGGAACTGAATCCTTTTATATTGTACAGTGCCAGTGGATCGGAACCACCAACAATTACCCTGTCGAGTTTATTTCTTTCAATAAGGCGGGCACCCTGCATGATCGCATTGGCACCCGATGAACAGGCGGTTGAGATGGTGCCGATGAATCCTGATATTCCTAATTCAACAGCAACTCTTTCAGTCGTTCTTCCATTGTCATGCGTCATCAGTTTATAACTGGCAGAAGATTTATCGTTTGGCGATTCGAAATAGAATTTCTCTGTACGATCCAATCCCCCTACAGAGGTGGAAGATATCAAACCGGTTCGTATTCCAGAGTGATGTTTATTATTTCCCCAAGCCTCCTTAGCAGCAAGAAGTGCCAGTAATGTTGTACGGGAAAAATCTTCATTGGGCAGGTCAAACATTTTTATAATTTGCTCATCGCTTAGCTTTACCTCGCCAAGCATCAGATTATGGGTAGATGATTTACTAATACCCGTAACCATGGATTTCATGGATCGAAGGTTTTCTTCAGCATTTAATCCAATGGCGCTTACTACACCTATACCCGTAACAAAAATTTTCATTTGCTTTTTGCGTTTTCTTCCTGGATATATTCCGCCATTGAAGTAATTGAAGAAAGCACTCTCTTTCCTACAGTTTCATCTGTAATTTTTATGCCATGATATTTTTCCATTAACACAACCAATTCCAGCGCATCAATGGAATCCAACCCCAAACCATCTCCAAACAAAGGGGCATCATCTTCTATATCTTCTGGTTTAATATCCTGAAGGTTTAGCTCTTCAATAATCTGTTTTTTTAATTCATACTTTAAATCCTGCATATCTGATTCTAATATTATTTACATAATGATCCTTTACTTACCCACTTTAAATTCCTGCCAGCTTTAACTCGCATTCAAGAAGCTTTTTTCCATTTAAAAAATTTTCACCTTTTAATAAAAACATATTTTCAAGCTGAGCAATTAAATTCACGATGGTATAAATAGTGTCGTTGATTTTGGGTAAATCATACAATTTTAATTTTGAGATGCCCCCGATAAATCCATCTGCATTTTTTTTCCGGGAAGACATTTTTATTATTGACAAGCCTGCCGAACTGCATTGTGCAATGTTTTCTATCAATGCAAATTCCCTGAGTACTCCTTTTTCAAGAAAAATATTATCGGGCAAAATGTGAAAATCCGATTTAAAAGTATCAGCAGAAACTTCAAGCAGGTTATCAATCATGATGAATGGTGTCCGTTGGGGAATACATGATTCTATATTTTCTTTGCTGATGATCATTAAGAATACATTCCGCCGTTAACATTAATGACTTCTCCGGTAATGTACGAAGATTTTTCAGAGGCCAGAAAACTCACGAGGTGAGCAACCTCTTCAGGTTCTCCAACTCTGCCGGCAGGAATTACTTTCATGTATTTTTCTATGTCAATACTTTTAAGCATAGCAGTATTAATGAAACCCGGCGCAACTGCATTTACGGTGATGTTCATTTTAGCAACTTCCTGTGCTAATGCTTTTGTCGCTCCAATAATACCCGCTTTAGCAGTTGAGTAGTTGGTTTGCCCCGGCACACCCCTTAGTCCGGAGATTGACGATATGTTGATGATCCGGCCTGATTTATTCTTTATCATTTGCCGGATGACATTTTGTGTAACATTATACATGCCTTTTAAGGAAATGGCGATGACATCATCCCAATTACTTTCGGGCATCCACATAAACAAACCATCTCTTGTGATCCCCGCATTGTTTACCAAAACCTTTATAGATTTTTCAGGATTGCTTTCAATCCATCCTGCTATTGCCTTATCAACAGAAGGTTTGTCCTGAACTTTGAATTGCAGAAGCTCTCCGCTTCCTCCCCCACTGCAAATTTTATCCAGTGTTTCCTGCGCAGCATTTGTATCTGAAGAATAATTTATTAAAATATGCAGGTTGTGATCTTTAGCCAATTGTATTGCAATAGCCCGTCCTATTCCCTTGCTTCCCCCTGTGATTAATGCACAGTTCACGGCTTTATTCAGTTTTCTGTTTCTTCCCTTTGACTAATTTTACTATTCCAAAGATTGATAAGCCGAGTACAGCCACACCTCCAGCAACAGCACCAGCCCCACCGCCACTGATTATTAAACAAATGCCGGCACATGAAGTAAGCACGAGAAGTATAATTAATAATATTGCCCCGACACCAATTCCCCCTGCAGCAGCCATTCTGTTTTTTAGATGATTCATCAGTCTCGCTTTTTTCTTCTCCATCCTGATTGCCTTTTTCTCAGCTTTTAGATTTGCCTTAGTTGTTTTATTTGATTCTGTTGGCAGCTTGATCGTTTCATTATCGCTAATTGTGAGGGAAGCAAAAACTGCCTTGGCAGATGATTCATCAGTCAAAGTCTGTTTGTAATTTATAACGTAGTTTGGTTCGATTGCAGCATCATTTACATTTGCAGTAAGCATATTATCATCGGGGAAAATCGCTTGATCGATTGCTTTTATAGTATGGGTTATTGGAGAATTTGGGTAAATATCTCCAATTCTGTTTCCAAACAAAACCATTATTACAAAAGATGATAGCGTAATGCCCAAATAAGCCAATCTGTTTCTGTTTACCTCTATGGGCATTGCTATTGTGCTTCGTTTAGGTAGAAAATTTATTGTAGAAAAACTGACGGCAATGATTATACAAAACACATAAGCCGTTGTGTTTGAAAATTCATACCCTAATTCTTTAAAATTATTGCCGGCGAAAATTCCCAATACCATCAGGGCTATTTGCACCACAATAATAAATACCTGAGCTTTTTTAGGATTAGCTTTTGCCCATCTTGTCATTTTCGTAACCCTTGACCTGTTGCGATGGATAGTACTCATAATGACAAGCCCCATCAAAAAGGTTACCAGATAAGTTAGCCCGTCACTAATAAATATTGTACAGGCAGCAACTACAAGAAAAATCATTGTAGTGAATAGTATTTTCTTTCTCATGGCAGAAATATTTATTTAAACCCGTTTATATATATGTTGTTATATATCTATTGGTTTTATTTAAGAAAGCTCTGATTCAAGTTGTGTTAGCCAATTACTGTAATCTTTGTTGTTATAAATATAAAAAAATTTGTCTGTAATCTGACTTACAAGTTCTTTTATTTCTTTCATTGTTTTTTTACATAGAATCTGGCAGGCAGTTTCAAGATCCACTGTAACACTATCGGAAGCACTGCGGCTTATTGCAGCCAGCATTACCCCCGTTTGTAATTGTTTATTAAATTCACCTGAAGTTTTCAATAGAAGTTCGAGGTCTTCCTGTCTGTTACCGCCTACATACCCACAGGCTATCCCAACTCCACACCACAAGGCCGGATGCCTTTTTATCGGAAAAGCCTGGATTAAACCGGTAACTTTTTTTACTTCTCCTTTGGCAATATACCATAATCGCCTGCCAAGTCCCTGGTCAAAGCCATACAAATCCTCTCCTTCAACTCCTTCAGGTACCAATTGGTTTTTAACTGTTCTTCTCCCTTTGAAAAGACCATTGTAATAACCTATTCCATCAAAAACCATTCTTCTCATCACGGGGCGAAGTGTTTCAATGTAAGAGGCCAACGAAATTTCGGTTTTAGCAAAGGCCCAACCAAGTCCAATGTCCATGTGAAAAGTATGCTCCTTTGCAGAACGCTGATAAAATTCTTTCCAGTTATCCAATCCCTTCCCGCTGCACAAATCTTGTAGCCCGATCTCCATCGAAGCACTTTCGTAAACTACAGAACGAAACTCAGGAGGTTCAGCATTGAGAAAAGAAATCAGTTCATCCGGTTCAGGATTTTTCTGCATAAAGTTCTGAACTCCCAGGAACACTTTTTGAATGTATTCCATTTTGGATGAAACATTACCCGGCAAATTCATTTACAGGAGTTTTGATATTTTTCAACCACATTACTGCAATATCGGTTCTGATAGATTCAACAACACCTAAAGCATTTTGATTTTTTGACTTTTTCAGCAGCTCTTCTTTTCCATCAGAAATCATCATGCTATATGGATCAACATTCATGTCGTTTGGGGTGTCATTTATCTGCTCACTCACTAACCGGAATATCTCTGCCGAAATATGTTCCAGTATTTTAAGATTAGATTCAATTTTTGGCATCAATTCACCTGATTTATATTGTTGCAGAAGTTCAGTTTGGAATTGCCGCAGGCATAATAAATCGAATACATTCAGTTGATGGCCGGAACATGATTCAATGTTATGCTGACTCCATGTCCGAAACAGTTCCTGCATGCGTTCATTAAGTTTTGCAAATCTCCGGCCGATACTGACATTGGAAGATGAGTATTGTTTCAAGACAGCAATATCTGTGTAACCTTTATTATTAAAAAGTACATTAGGAATTGCCCAGTAAGATGCCCAGTCCCAAACTATTTTCATTAACATGATTTGTGTCTTTCCAAATATCCCGTACATATTTCTATAAAGGGTAATCCATCCGCTGAGTAGTTCTTTATGGGCAAGATCAAAAATTAATGTACGTAGCGAAATGTCTTCTTTGTTGGTATCCCGGACAATTAAATCCGTTATCCAGCTATTACTGAGTGCAATAAAATCTGATCCGGGAGAGTATAGAGGATCAAGGAAGGCACCTGCTTCACCCGTTACAGCCCATCTGTCTGACGAATAAAACTGTTTGGTATCATAAGCAAAATGCTTCATGACTTTAAAATCCATCAGT
Organism: Sphingobacteriales bacterium; assembly: GCA_023251235.1. Classification (GTDB taxonomy): domain Bacteria; phylum Bacteroidota; class Bacteroidia; order Chitinophagales; family Chitinophagaceae; genus VBAS01. The sequence goes on from JAHEZE010000108.1 coordinate 8,951, forward strand.
TTTTCTTTATGCTTACCCAGCATTTCAGCTGCAAGTGGCTCATATTTTTCCAGCCACTTCATCGCTTTCTCAAAAGTGTTGAACTCGTAAAAAGGATGAAATTTCGGATCTGCTACAATTCCTATACTTATCTTTCCTGAGACTAATGGAATAAGCCAAACCCAATAGCCTTCGCCCATAAGATGATTTGTAGCCAACCGCCTGCGACCCGGATCAACAAAATTGCGCCAGTCCAGGTTATCCGACCAATAATCAATATCAATTTCTGCATCTAATCTGAACCATGCTGCATTAATATCATGATTAATTTCTTTTTCCAGGCCAAGTTTTCTTTTCAGCAAACTGCTTCTTCCGGTTGAATCAATTATCCATTGTCCTTCGGCAGAATATTCATTGCTTTCATTTTCAAAACGGACTTTATGTCCAGACTTTGATAATTCCATATCCGTCACTTTTGCTCCCAAAATAATTTCAACTCCACTATCTTTTAATTTACTCACCAATTCATTTTCCAACAGACCCCTGTCAATCTGATGGGTTGGAAACGGGTTAAAAATTTTTGAACCTACTTCAACACGTTTGTCCATTTCCCGGGCATGTTCCGGGCTAAAGAAAAAACGAAATCCGAATTTTGGTAACTGATGTTCTTTTAAATAATCTTTGAGGTCAAGTACATTCCGCAGATAAGAAGAACCCAATTCACTTAATGATTCACCCACTTTGTGCGTAGCAACCGGAGCATCCTTCTTTCGCTTTTCAAGTACCAGAATTGAAATGCCTGGTTTGGTTTGTTTCAGTTGCAAAGCAAGAGTTAATCCAGCCAGGCCACCTCCTAAAATTAAAACATCATATTTTTCATTATTCAACATGAACTTTCTGATTAATATAAAAACCGTTATTTCAAAATTAGAATTAAATTTTTTGAGAGGGAACTAATGTGTGACCGTAAAAGAAATATTTAAAAATCTAAAGTGAGGGTATTTTTTTGCTACTCAGGTAAACCAGGTCTGATACTCAGCATAACCCTATTCCATTAATATCAAAAGTTTAGTCCCGAATGCTTTCGGGATATTCTATCTCCGTCCGACTAGTGTCACCCGGGCGGGCTTTGAACTACGGGACCAGTGATTTCAGGAATTCTTTGCTTATTTCTGATTTCAAATGCATTATTATTACAAATAATATAACTGCCGCAACTAAAATTTTCTGAAGCAAACAATCTGATTTTTTAAAGAGTCAATAAATGTTTAAAAGGTTTATAATTGAACCCGCTTATACTTAGGCACTAATGATTTCATCACCAACCAGGCAATAAGATATGCAACTGCGCAGAATACGAACATAATGCTGTAGCCGGTTTCAATATGTCCCAATGTTT
>JAHEZE010000109.1 GCA_023251235.1 Sphingobacteriales bacterium
CAAAAGGAAATGAAATTGAATGGAGCCCCGTAATTATTGAAAACGGATTAGCTGTTCTTCATTCATCTGGCTCAAAACCCGCATGGCCTGCAATAATGCAAAACGGGACGTTGAATGATATTGCCAAAGAATTTTTCCCAAAAGATTTTCCATCTGCACTGGTACAACCGCAATTTGTAACCATAAAAGCAATAGACGGAAATTCTGCTTATGGCGATTTGTTTTTGCCACCTGCTTATAAAGCCAGCGACAAACATCCTGCATTAATTTTTTTACATGGGGGTTCCAGGAGACAGATGTTACTTGGGTTCCATTACAGCCAGTATTATTCTAATGCTTATGCACTCAACCAGTATTTTGCAAGTCAGGGTTATGTAGTGTTATCATTAAACTACCGCAGTGGTATAGGATATGGTTTTGAATTTCGTGAAGCATTGAACTATGGTGCAACAGGCGCCAGTGAAGTAAAAGACCTGATTGGTGCCGGTCTTTATTTAAAAAACAGAACTGATGTAGATGCAAATAAAATTGCATTATGGGGCGGATCATACGGAGGTTATTTAACGGCACATGGATTAGCACAGGCACCTGACCTCTTTGCATGCGGAGTAGATATTCATGGAGTGCATAACTGGAATACGGAAATACCCACTTTTGCTCCCTGGTATGATTATGCAAAATATCCTGCCATTGCAAAAAAAGCATTGGAATCTTCGCCGGTATATTTTATTAAAGGATGGAAGAACCCTGTGTTGATGATTCATGGTGATGATGACCGTAATGTGCCATTCAGTGAAACAGTGAATATGGCTGAGCTGCTTCGTAAGCAAGGAGTGCATGTGGAGCAATTGGTACTACCGGATGAAATACATGGATTCTTATTACACCGTAGTTGGTTGAAAGTCTATAATGCTACTTTTGAATTTATAGAAAGACAATTTAATAAATGAAACTTTTCAAAAAAAAATTATGGATGTCCATAGCCACACCCACACCAAGAGAAAAAAATGGTATCATTATTTCTGGGAATTCCTGATGCTTTTCCTGGCAGTATTTTGTGGTTTCCTTGCAGAGAATCTAAGAGAGCATTATGTAGAACATCAGCGGGAAAAACAATATATCAACTCTTTCCTTGAAGATGTGAAAGCAGATATTCATCAACTCGACAGCCTGGTATTGGGCCGCCGTGAACGAAAAAAAATGATGGATTCGTTGACATTTATGTTTGATACCAATGATCCAGACTTATATGGTAAAAAAATTTATTACTATTCCCGTTTGCTTACCGTCAGTTTTCTTTTTTTTAATAATGACCGGACAATTCAGCAATTAAAGAACGGCGGAAACCTGAGGCTCATCAGCAAACAGGAAGTTTCAAATGCTATTATGGAATATGATCAACAGGTTCGATGGATTGAATGGGTAAAACAAAGAGAAGAAGGATATCTTTTGGAGTATGTAAAACGTGTGGAAGAAATTTTTGATTCTAAGGAATTTAATAAAATGGCAACCGGAACATTTGGTTTCCATATGCCGGAAAATAATCCACGATTATTGAAAAAAGATAAACAAACAAATCAACTTTTCATTAATAAAATTCATTTTATTAACTCTGCCAATTCTTATATGCTGATGATCTATGGAGATCTGCTTACCAAAGCAAAACACACAAAAGAAATTATTGAAAATGGATATTCGATTAAATGAAGTAAAATAATTATGGAAGTACATGCACACACACATACAACAAGGAAAAAATGGACCCATTACCTCTGGGAGTTTTTAATGTTATTCCTTGCTGTGTTCTGCGGATTTCTGGCAGAAAACTTTCGTGACCACATGATAGAAAAAGAAAGAGCAACTGAACTGGCACATAGTTTTTATGATGAACTCAAAGCAGATTCGGCAAACATTCAGCTTATTCAAATTCGCAGACAAAAAAGGGATTCAGCACTTATTTATTTAAAGAAATATTTCAGGGATAGTTCGGTCGTCCATTGTTCCAAAACTTTCTCTCTCAACTTTACATATGCTTTTGAAATTTTCAGTCCCTATCTTTTTGAACCGAAAGATGCCATACTGAATCAATTAAAAAATTCCGGCTCTCTGAGGTATTTTAAAAACATGGAATTGCAAAAAATGACGGGTGACCTTTCCGTCGTAATTGCTAATATCAGAACCAGAAACGGTTATGAGTCTGAATATATGGATGCAAATATTCACCCGTTTCTTATCAAGCATAATGATATAGAATTTTTTGATACAGTAACCTCCCGGAATAAATCCTCTGCTATTGATGCTTTTACAGAATATGAAAAAAGCGGAGAAATATTTCCATTTCATTTTTATAAGCCGGAAGCGTTTGATAAAATAGAATCAGTGAATATGATCGGATCTTATCAAATGATATCCCATGGTGCTTCAACAAGACAATATGCTGATTACCAAAAACTGAATGCTCAATTGCTTGAAGAATTGCGCAAAGAGTATCGACTCAAATAGTAATTTATGGAAGTCCATTCACACACTCACACTGAAAGAAAAAGATTCATCCATTATCTCTGGGAGTTTTTAATGTTGTTCCTTGCTGTGTTCTGCGGGTTCCTGGCAGAGAACTTCCGGGAACATACAATAGAACAGAAAAGAGAGAAACAATATATAAGCTCTTTGGTAAAAGATGTGGAGCTGGATATTGCCTCGCTGAAACTTTCATCAGACATTAAAAAAAAATATTGCAATTATTTTGATTCAGTTGTGTTTCTGCTGAAACAGAACAATCCAGCCACCCGGAATGATCTATACTTTTATGCCCGGCATCTGGCAAGAATAACAGAATTCGAGTATCATGACAGAACTATACAGGAATTAAAAAGTACCGGTAGTTTAAGACTTATCCATGATAGGAGAGCTGCTGACAGCATTACCATTTATGATAATGAAATTGTAAAGGTAATTTTAAATCAGCAGGAGATTGAACGACAACAGCGGTCTGATTTCCTTGCAAACCAGATTGGTAAAATATTTAATGGCTATATATGGAATGATATGGTAGATAATAAAGGGACTATCTCTCATACTTCCGGTAATCCGGAACTGGCAACCACCAACCAGCAACTGCTTAATGATTTTGTTGTTCATGTGGTTCAGTTAAAAACATCTTACCGTATTACAGAAGGCCATATTGGGACTGCGATTATGAAGGCCGAAAGCCTGATTGCATTTTTGAAAAAAGAATATCAACTGGAATAAAGAAACCTGCCTGCCGGCAGGCAGGGCTATAAGCCAATAGCCATTATCTACAAGCTTAAAACCTAAAACTTATAACTTACAACTTATATGGAAGTACATGCACACTCACATTCGCCAAGAAAAAAATTCACTCATTATCTCTGGGAGTTTCTTATGCTTTTCCTTGCTGTGTTTTGTGGCTTTTTAGCTGAAAACCAACGGGAGCATATGGTAGAGCATCAAAGAGAAAAAGAGTATATTAAATCTTTTGTAGAAGATCTAAAACAGGATACAGCTCAGCTAATAACGATCATTTCTGCTTTCAATGAAAAGCTTGTTTATAAAGACAGCCTTTTACTGGAATTGGCAAAGCCGGAAATTTTTAAACGTTCTTCAAGAGCTTTTTATTTTTTTGGTATTAGCCTGCACTTCCCTGATTTTATTTATACCGACCGGACTATTCAACAATTAAAGAACAGTGGCGGTATGCGCCTTCTAAGAAATAAAGAAGTGTCAGACAGCATTGTGGATTATGATTCGAAAGTGAGAATGATTTTCGTTGCGCAGGCACAAATGAACAGTGTTGTTTTAACATATGGGTTCGAAAAGAGCAAACTCTTTCAGGTGCGTTTAATTGATACAACCAATAATGGATTTCAAAACCCGGGCATTCCACTACTTACTCAAAACAAAAATGATGTCGAAGAGTTTTATAATAATATGCTGGATCAAAGAAGATTTTTTACCTATTTAAAAAAGCTGGACGAAGATCTGCTGTCAAGAGGAACGAGGCTTATTGAATTTATCAAAAAAGAATACCCCGTGAAATAAATTTTTATGGAAGTACATACACACACACATTCAGAAAGGAAAAAATGGTATCATTATTTCTGGGAATTCTTTATGCTCTTCCTTGCAGTTACATTAGGTTTTTTTGTAGAAAACCAAAGAGAGCATATGGTGGAACATCAGCGGGCAAAAGTATTTGCCGCCAACCTGTTTGATGAATTAAAAAAAGATACAGCCCGGTTAAATAATTTAATTAATAACAATCAACTTAACAGCAATAAGCTGGATACATTTTGTATTTACAATACAGAAAAAAATAAACTGAATATTACAAATGGGATGCTCTATTATTATGCTTCCTGGGTTACTCATGTTAATTATTTTTCTCCGAACAGTTCTACAACTATTGAGCAATTAAAAAATTCCGGCAACTTAAGAATAATGGGTGCTGAACTTGCGCATAAAATAAGTGAATATGATAAAATAAACAGGGCACTGGAAAATGAATATAGTTTATCTAAATCAGAATTTGAAAAGATTGAAGATTTGCACTTTAAAATTTTTGACGTCTATTATATGGAAACTTTGTTTTCTGATGATACGAAAAAGGCATCGGTCAGGGATTCCGTTTTCCGTATTACATCAGCTCCTATCCGCAATGATGTTGAGATGATGAAGGAATATACCGGTTGGGTGAAATTTGAAGCAGGGATTTATAAATTTCAAACTACAGAATACCTAAATCCTATAAAGCAACAGGCAGAGGAATTATTAATCCAGTTGAAAAAAGAATATCATCTTGATTAAAATATTTGTAAATTCATCAACACAAAAAAATTATTTATGCAACGACGCACATTTATTAAAGACACTGCACTCACTGCCATGGCTGTAAGTGCCGCAGGTTTTATCCGTTTCAATGGAACCAATTATGAAGGGGATTGTGAAACCACCACGGATATACTGGGTCCCTACTACCGGCCCAATGCACCTGTGCGTTCTGATATGCGTATAAAAAATGATGTGGGAACCCTGGTAGAATTAAGCGGCCAGGTAAAACATAAAGATTGTAAAACTGCTTTGAAAGGTGCCTGTGTTGAACTGTGGCATTGTGATGCCAAAGGTGTTTATGATAATGAATCACCCGATTTTAAATACCGTGCAAAGACGTATTGTGATGAAAAAGGTAATTACAGTTTCAAAACAATTGTTCCTGTGCCTTATGATGTAGGAAACGGAACAGTCCGTCCTGCACATTTTCACCTGCTGATTTCCGCACCTGGTTATCAGAGCTTAATTACACAGTTATATTTTACAGGAGATAAAAATATTTCGAAAGACCCTTCTGCCTCTTCGCCTGCGGCAAAAAGAAGAATCCTGGATTTAAAAAATGATGACACGGGTGGAAAAACAGTTTGGTTCAATGTTACCATGATGGAAAAACTACCTGCTGATGCAGCCGTGATTGACAGGTTGATTGGTACTTACAAAAAAACAGATGGAAAAATTGAAGAGTTATATAAAAAGGATGGCATGCTCTGGATAAAAGATGCTGAAAGTATAATTGGTGGTTACCCTCTTGAATATTCAGGTAATAATATTTTTGAACATTACGGCCAGCAGTCAAAGTTTCAGTTCACCATACAAAGTGGTGGCGTTACAAAACTTTCTTACACTGGTCTTACCTGGACAAAGCAAAAAGAAGAATGGGAGGCTGTGAAAGGAAAATAAACTGGTAATGAAGAGCCTTCTATTTGTTTTACTCATCCCCTTTTTATCCGTTGCACAGCAACTGGAAAAAAATATTGACAGTTTAATTGCTGCACAAAAAGATTTCAGTGGAGTTATATTGATTGCTGAAAACGGAAACCCCATTTTTCAAAAAGCATTTGGCTATCGTGAATTTGCCAGCCAAATTCCTTTGCAAACTTCAGATATTTTTGAACTGGCATCTGTATCAAAACAATTCACCGCTATGATCATCATGCTGCTGAAGGAAAAAGGATTGTTGAACTATGATGATTCAGTTAGCAAATACCTTGACATTCCCTACAAGGGAATTACAATTAGAAACCTGTTAACTCACACAAGTGGCCTGCCCGACTACCAGGATGTCATGGATAAATATTGGGATAAAACCAAAGTAGCCGGCAATCCTGATTGTATCGGATATTTAAATAAATATGCTCCGCCAAAATTGTTTGAACCCGGCGAGAAATATACTTACAGCAATACCGGTTATTTATTATTAGCCAGTATTGCAGAAAAAGCAAGTGGTAAAGATTTTATAGAACTGTGTAGAAAATGGATTTTCAAAAAATTAAAAATGAAGAACACCGATATCAGAACCCTGGAAGAAAAAAAGGCGGCAAAAAATTTTGCCATCGGACATATTTATGTGGAGGAAAGAAACAAGTATGTTCGTGCAGATTCATTTCCTTCTTCCAATTACACTATTTGGTTGGGCAATCGCAAAGGCCCGGGGCGCATCAGTTCCACTGCGGCTGATTTGTTGAAATGGGATAAAGCTTTGTACACAGAAAAAATAATTAAACAATCAACCTTACAGGAAGCCTTTTCTCCAATGAAATTAAACAATGGAAGTTTTTCCAATTATGGTTTTGGATGGGATTTAAGAACTGATCCTGTTTTGGGGGAAATAGTACAGCATAATGGAGATAACCCGGGCTATAAAACATATATCATCCGCTATATTGATAAAAAGAAAACGATAATTGTTTTAAACAATAATGCACTTTTGAATTTCAATGCTATTATCAAACAACTGGAAGAATTAATTAAATAATCATGGTTTACTCCACGCCCTGATCATCTTTGAAACTAATAATTGTCCGCCAAAAGTCCGTACTTCAAAAAGATAATCTCCTTCTTCTGTTGGTTCAAATTCAAAATCGTAAGTTTCACCAATAGAAACGGTTTGCTTCAGGGATAATTTTTTTATTTGCTGATTGACGGATAAGTCAGCCCCGTCCTTTGCAATCATCTTCCAGTTAGCAGGTAATCCGTTATGCATAATAGAAACAGTGAGTCTCGGTGCTAAAGCTGTAATATTAATGACACGGAAACGATAGCTCTTATCAGGTACAATTGAAAGGGTGTCATTATCTTTTTTCCCATTGATAAAAAATATCCTGTCTTCCACGTCGGCGCCCCCCTGTCCAATAAGAAAAATTCTATTTTTTTCCATATCATATTTTTCTTCCGGATCTTTTACAATGATTGGCCCATACATGCCCGCCAGCAACTGAAGATTGTGCATGTGTGTGTGATAAATAAAAGTGCCGGATCGTGGCGGTGTCAGATGCACTGTAAAAGAATCATTGGGTTGAATCATCGGCGCAAGTTTCTTTCCAATATTTCCCCAACCGGAAACACCATCAAAATAACTTTCTATTTCCAATCCATGCCAATGCACCGTTGTTGCTTCTTTCAGTTTATTAATCACTTTTATTGAAACGGGTTCGTCACGATTTAAAATTATTGGCGGACCGGGAATGTATACTTTTTTATCTGATGGCTGGTTGTCTTCCAATAAAATAAATCCATTGCCCATCAGTGTATCATACCAGTTAGGTTTTTCCTTAATGATCAATGTCAGTTTTCTTTCTTTTGATTTGTTAACTTTTTGTGCTACCATTTTTTTACCTGACGGTAACACATGCAAACCCATGATGAGTCCGCCCATTGCATTCTGTACATGCGACTGCAGGTCTTTCGGATCTATTTCTTCCATCGAAGGAACATTGCGAAGAAAAGATCCGGCCATGATATGCACCAGCGTATGACAATGAAATAACCAGTTGCCGGCTCTTTCCGGAATCCATTGCAGAGAAGTTGTCTCTCCCGGTTGTAATAATTCAGTTACTGCTTTATATCTGTTTTGATTTTCAAAAATGGAATCACGATATAAATTTCCTTTACTCTTCACTGTATAATAGAAGCCATGCAAATGCATAGGATGTGGTTGAATACTGGAATTGATTATTCTCCAGTTTACCTCTTGTTCCTGCTTGTATGTTAATCGCTCCGTATAAGGCCATGTCATTCCATTCATCACAAGTTCTTCGCCATTGTAAGGGCCATTCAATGTATCATTCCATATGCCGATCATTATTACTCTTTCCTGGGGATCAGGTTTATGATTGGGAGGATCAATAATAAATGCACCGTATAACTGGCTATCGGAAAAGAAGGGAAGACCATCGTCTAGTGAATCGCTGGCCGATGCACGGTAAAAATAGGTTCCTGCGGCACCCGCATTAAATATAGATTCATAAGTAGCCCCCGGAGCTATTTTAATAGTATCAGTAATATTGGCTGGTCTTGTATTAAATCCATATAACACTAATGGTGCATCTAATGTATTGTGGATAGTTGCTTTTATAACAGTTCCTTCCGGCACACGGATTTGTGGCCCGGGTAATTGTAATTCTTTTCCTTTTTCTGCAAATGCAAATACATGAATTCCTTTTCCATCATGTGACTCGGGAAACCAGGTACCATCTCTTGCTTCGAGATTTACAGTAAGAATTCCATTTTGTAAAACGCCGGCAGTTTGTTTGTTGTCGTTTGGAAAAATTTCTTCTGTGTCAGGCGGGGTTGGAAAGTATTGCTTCTTTCCATGCATCTTCATTTCGTCTTTACTATTATTTATATTACTGGTTCCAGGAGAACAGCTAATGATTTTTTTAGCAATTGCTTTTATTTCTTTATTTACAGCAGCTCCGCTTTCATATTTACGTAAAGAAATTTTTTCTGTTGGTTTATCAATTGCTGAAAAAACAAACGCTGTAAGGAATGCAGAAATAATAACGAGCAGTATTTTCAAATGCGGTGATTATGTAGTGGTGAATCTATATGTTGAAAAGATACAGCTAAGTTTTGTAAGCCATAAAAAAATTATTGTTTTGCCACTTCTTTTATATGATACTCCTGTATCAATGGTGGATTCTCCGGAGAAAGTGTAAAATAAATTTCAATATTTGTATTTTCCCCTTCAATAATAAATGAACCACGCAATTGATTGTCCGGTTTTACTTCTTTTACTGAAATTATTTTTCCCGCTTTTGCATACAGATCTCTTGCATATTTTTTCAACGTATCAATTGGGTAATCAGGAAAAAAATTCTCGGCAAAAATTCCGCTTTGTTCTGCGTTGTTCCAGTCAGGCAATAATTTTACAAGATCATTTTTTCTTTGTTCTAATATTTTTGATGGTGGCAATTGCATTGGCTGTAGCTGTGCGATCTTAACGATTGTGTCAAGTATTTTCAGATTTACAAAACCCATTGGTGCATACGTACGATTAGCAAATGATACAATCCCGATTCCATAATCAGGCATGATGCGCCATTGACTTCCAAAGCCGGGCAAGCCACCGCTATGAGCAATATAGGTTTTACCATCGCAATCTTTCAGCCAGCCTAATCCAAAACAATAAGCCGTTGTTACAGCGCAAACCCTTCCATTTGGAAATGTATAGTTGGGATTAAAACCATTCCATCGCCAGGGGTGATGCATTTCTCTTACTGAACTTCTTTTTATCGGGCCATCATCTTTTGAATTGTTTGGTGGCCATGCAGAAAGATGAAAAGCCATATAGTTTGCAAACTCATCAATGGACGAAATCATGGCACCCATAGCACCCCAGCTTCCGTCTTTTGTATCATGCAAAAGTATTTCTTCATTCCATTTCTCATTCAGCCAGCGATAACCATGCGCCAGTTTATCCGGAGCCACATCAGCATATTCATAAGTTGTTGTTTTCATACCTAATGGTTCCCAGATATTTTTTTTGATATAATCCTGGTAACGCATACCGGAAACTTTGGTAATAATTTTTCCCAGCAAGGCAAAACCAAGATTGCTGTATTCATAAGCTATGCCCGGTGGATTGGAAAATGAAAGTTGCTTGCCAATTAACTCCAATAAATCTTTATCACTATCCGCCAATTGTCGATCGCCCCATGGATTGTCTTCTGGAAAACCTGCACTATGCGATAATAAATGCCGGATGGTAATATGAGGGGCATCAG
>JAHEZE010000032.1 GCA_023251235.1 Sphingobacteriales bacterium
GTGAATGTTATGTAACGGAAGACGGAGCAGAGACAGACCTTGATCTTGGTCACTACGAACGATTCCTCAACACATTTACTTCGCAGTCCAATAATGTTACCACCGGCCGGATTTATCAAACTGTAATTAATAAAGAAAGGGAAGGAGCTTATCTTGGTAAAACAGTACAGGTGATTCCTCATATTACAGATGAGATAAAGAGAAGAATGAAAATGCTTGGTGAAAGTGGTAACTATGATATTGTAATTACTGAGATTGGCGGAACAGTGGGAGATATTGAATCACTACCCTACATAGAGGCCGTTCGTCAGTTGCAGTGGGAATTGCCGGAGGAAGATTTGCTGGTAGTACATCTTACACTTATTCCTTATTTAAAAGCTGCAAAAGAATTAAAAACAAAACCTACCCAACATTCCGTTAAGCTATTGAGCCAGGAAGGAGTTTTTCCGGATGTAATTGTATGCAGGACAGAAGAGCCAATCAACGATGAAATAAAAAGGAAGATAGCCTTGTTCTGTAATGTGAAACCCGAAGCAGTAATAGAGGCAAGAGATGCCAGTACAATTTATGAGGTGCCGCTGATCATGATGGACGAGAAGCTGGATCTTATTGTTTTAAAGAAATTGAACATCACCAACTATAAAGAAGCTGAACTGACTAAATGGAAAGGATTTATCGACAAACTGAAAAATCCAAAATCAAAAGTTTCAATTGGATTAATTGGAAAATATGTTGAACTGCAGGATGCCTATAAATCCATACTGGAATCATTTGTGCATGCAGGTGCAATGAATGAATGTAAGGTGCAGGTGCAGTATATCCATTCGGAATTTATTACGGAGGAAAATGTGGGCGAAAAGCTGGCTGGTCTGGATGGATTGTTAGTGGCTCCGGGTTTTGGCCACCGGGGGATTGAAGGAAAGATAACTGCCGTGAGATATTCACGGGAAAATGGATTACCATTTTTTGGTATTTGTTTAGGCATGCAAATGGCGGTCATTGAATTTGCCAGAAATGTTTTAAGTATTAAAGAAGCACATTCAACCGAAATGAATCCGCAATGTAATGAACCGGTCATTGACATGATGGAAGAACAGAAAAAAATCACCATTAAAGGCGGCACCATGCGGCTGGGGTCTTATACCTGCGATATTAAAAAAGGAACTCTGGCATATAAAATTTATGGAAGTGAACAGGTAAGTGAACGTCACCGCCATCGATACGAATTCAATAATAAATACTTATCGCAGTTCGAAAAAAACGGAATGATTGCCAGTGGCCGCAATCCTCAAACCGGGTTGGTGGAGATCATGGAGATTGATAATCATCCTTTCTTTATTGGAGTTCAATATCATCCTGAACTGAAAAGTACAGTAGAAAACCCCCAGCCGATCTTTGTTCATTTTGTAGCAGCTGCAAAAAAGTATAATGAAAAAAAGACGGCTGCCAAAAGTTCTTTATCGATTAGTGAGATAATATTAGGTCAGAAATATGAAGCATAACTGAATATGAATAGATGACTTAATCATCCCGCTTCGGAGTTCCGGTATCCGACTTCTGACTTTACCCTATCTTTGCCCACTCCAAATTTTAACCTTCATGAATTTTGATCGGAATACCGTTATCGGTTTTGTGGTATTGGCACTTTTATTCTTTGGTTATTTTTATTACATAAACAGAGAGCAGGCAGCCACAAGACAAAAGAAGGCTATTGAAGATTCTATTGCTAATGTCAATAAGCCAAAATCTCTGATTGATACTACAGTACAAAAGAAAATTGCAGCTGTCAATGATTCAATTGCAAAGACTGCAGCCGCTGGTCAATATCAAAAATCAATAACAGGCAGGGAAGAACTCATTTATGTAGAAAATGATGTTTTTAAAGTTGCCTTTACTCCTAAAGGTGCTCAGCCAAAATGGGTGGAGCTAAAAAACTTTAAAGACCAGGATGGAAGTCTTGTTCGTTTAGGATCTAGTGATTTTGACAAAATAGATTATCCTATTAATACGGCTGCAAATCAAAGCACGAAGATTTCAGATTTATATTTTATACCCGGAAGCGTAATACAGGATGCTGATGGATCACAAACTATTTCATTTACTCTTTCGCCTGACAACGCTGGTCCAACTATCATTCATCAATATGTAATAAAGAAAGATGATTACATGATTGATTTTAATATACAGATGAATGGCGCCGATAAATTACTCAGCCAGGGAGCCTTGAACCTAACATGGCAGAGCAAAGCTAAACAGTTGCAAAAGGATCTGAATTATGAAAAGCAACAGACACAGATTGGTTATAATCTTGATGGTGATTTTGATTACCATACTGTGGGGATGCGTAACAGTAAGGAGTTTTCTAAACAATTGAAATGGGTATCTGTAAAACAACAGTTTTTCAACAGAAGTTTTATTGCAAAAAATAATTTCACTTCCGGAAGAATAGACTGGATGATACCGGCTGAACCGGAAAAAACAGTTGTACAAACTACGGCTAATCTGCGGATGGATGTAAAAGGCATAATAGCAAATATTCAACTGGCATTCTATTATGGACCCAATGATTATAAGATCCTGAAGAGCTACAAAATGGAAATGGAGAACATTGTGAACCTTGGCCAGGGCATGTTTGCTTTTGTAAAATGGATCAACCGATGGATCATACTTCCTGTTTTTGATTTCTTTAAAAAATTTGTTGGAAGTTATGGTGTGGTAATTCTTTTACTAACATTTTTTATCAGGCTGCTGATTTCTCCACTTACCTATAAGAGCTATCTAAGTGGCGCCAAAATGAAAGCGCTGAAACCTGAAATAGAGAAATTGAAAGCGAAGTTTGGTAAGGATCAGCAACAAATGAGTATGGAGCAAATGAAGCTTTTCAGAGAAGCTGGTGTAAACCCATTGGGAGGTTGTATTCCCGCTTTATTTCAAATACCAATCTTTTTTGCTCTTTATAGTTTTTTTAATTCTAATGTGGCATTACGGGGACAAAGTTTTTTGTGGGCCCATGATTTATCGGCCTATGATTCTATAGCCAACCTGAGTTTTACTATTCCATTATATGGTAATCATGTAAGCTTATTTACTATCACGGCCTGTCTTACCAGTTTTCTTATTTCTATATACAGTATGAGCATGACCCCAGATCAGAACAACCCGGTCATGAAATACATGCCTTATATTTTCCCTTTCTTTCTTTTGTTTATTTTTAACCGGCTGCCATCCGCCCTTACCTGGTATTATACAGTTTCAAATTTAGTAACATTGAGTCTGCAGTTTGTTATTCAGACATACATCATTGACCACGATAAAGTTCTGGCAAAGATTGATGAAAATAGGAAGAAGCCAAAAACCAAATCAAAGTGGCAGGAAAGATTTGATCAGATGCAGGAACAGCAGAAGAAGATGAAAGAAATTCAGGCTAAAGGCAAACGTTAAGTTTGTTAAAATAATATACCTGCAGAACTCTCAAGTTTTTTATACAACTAATTGGCTACTTTGGTGCGTCTATTTATTACATTCAAAAAAATGAATACGAGCTTTAAATTATTATTAGTTTTTCCCTCATTTTTCATTGGGACTATTCTTTTCGCACAAAAGCGGATTACGGAAGGAACTATTTCATACGATATAAAGGTAAATACCGGCAACTCCAATCCGTCACTGGCTGATATGTTTGATGGAGCCACCAGTGTAGTTTACCTTAAAGGATACCAGAGCCGGTTTGAAATGGTCAGTTCATTAGGAGTTCAATCAACTATAATAGATAGTAAAACCGGTAATGTAAAGGTTTTGAAGGAGTATGGAGAACAGAAGTACATGATAACAATGACAGCAGAAAACTGGAAGAATGCAAATAAAAAATATGAGGGCATCACATTTAATTATCTTGATGAATACAAAGATATAGCAGGTTATAAATGTCAGAAAGCTATAGGTAAACTTGCTGATGGAACTGTCTTGAATGTCTTTTTTACAAAGGATCTTGTGGCTGATCATCGCGATTTTGAATATGCTTTTAAATCACTCCCTGGTCTGGCTATGGAATATGAAACTACAATAGGAAGCCTGAAAGTTACTTACAGCGTTGTAAAAGTAAATTTCAATATTATTCCTTTTTCAAAGTTTGAATTGCCAAAAACAGGGTTTAGAGTTATGTCTTATGAAGAAAGTAAAGAATTAGGAAGTAATAACTGATTAAAAAGAGAAAATTAATTCCTATTAAGCTGAGGTATTCCCAATGAGATTTTTATCTTTTGCGTATTTACCGTGGTCTTCATGGGTACTATATATGTCATATTCCCCTTTTGGTAGGTAACCAAAGAATTTAAAGTAAACGTATTATTTTCTCTTTGTTGGTTTATAATCTGACTTCCGCGATATTGATACCCGGATTTCAATGAAAATCTTCCAGGGGTAACAACAGACTTATTATTAATTAGAGAAACTCTTTTGCCTTTTGCCTTACTATCACCTAAAGTTGCAAAAGCTGTAACAGTAGAAACTGCGATTAAAAGAAAAGTTGCAACTTTTCTACTTATTGTTCTAAAGATTATAGTGCGGTTAAATCTCATTAGTTTATGCAAATGTAAAAACAAAAATATTCATAAATCCAACCGTCTGTAAATAACTTTTACTTTTATTTAACGCCCAATATGGAAAAATGTTACTAAAAGTTGCTCTTTTTTACAAAAAGGGGTAACTTGTCTAAACCTTTGAAATTCATGAAAGAAAATCCATCCCGGGAAAATAGCGAAGATTTAAGGGAACTACTGAAAAAATATAATAATCTCAAAAACGGCCGTCATCATTCTTTTCTGGAGGAAGAGGCCTTTGAAAAAATCATAGATTATTTTGATGAAAAGGAAGAGCTGAACAGGGCTCTTGAAGCAGCTGAAATGGGCTCCGAGCAATATCCATTTTCTTCTTCCATGTTAATCAGAAAAGCAGATCTTATGATTGCAGCCCGTAAATTCATAGAAGCCCTGAATGTACTGGAACATGCTTCTATGCTTGATGCTGCGGATATAAATTTATATATTTTAAAAACTGACATCTACCTCGCTCTAGATCAACAGGAAAAAGTGGCAGAGATATTTGAAGAGGCCCTTTTACTTTTTGATGATCAGGAACGTATTGAGTTGTTATTTGAACTGGCAGATGTTTATGATGACTATGAGGAATTTGACAAAGTGTTTGATTGTCTTAAACTAATATTAGACGATGATCCTAATAATGAAGAAGCTTTATATAAAATTTGTTTCTGGACTGATTTTACAGGTCGCAATGAAGAAAGCATTCGACTGCATCAAAAGATAATTAATGATTTTCCTTATAATGAACTGGCCTGGTTTAATCTGGCGTCTTCTTACCAGGGATTAAAATTATTTGAAAAAGCAATTGATGCTTATCATTATGCAGTAGCAATTGACGAAAAACTCGATTATGCATACCGGAATATGGGAGAAGCATTCATTCGCATCCGAAAATATAAAGATGCAATAGAATCTTTGGAAAAAGTTATTGAATTATCAAAACCGGAAGCGTTGATTTATGAGGCAATCGGGCATTGCTATGATAAGTTGTTTAATAGTGCCCAGGCTAGATTCCATTATAGAAAAGCTGCGCATTTAAGCCCTGATGAAAGCAAGATCTATTATAAAATTGCCTGCACATATTTTAACGAGGAACAGTGGGAAAGCGCTTCAAAACAGTTAGACACTGCATTAACCATTCACCGTTTACAACCCGAGTATAACCTTTTGATGGGTGAATGCAAAATGCAGCTTGGATTTTTCAAAGAAGCCATTCAATATTTTTCAACGGTGGTGAGTTCACGTCCAAGAAATAAAAGAGGTTGGGAAGCATTAATCAGGTGCTTATACAAATCCGGATTCTTTAATGAAGCTATTGATCAGGTTAATAGCGCTTTAAAATTCACGAAAGGCTATCCTATTTTCATCTATTATCTCAGTTCTATATTATTTGCTTTAGGAAAATCAAAAGAAGCATTAATTCAACTGGAAGAAGCATTGATAAAGGCACCAAGATTGTTAAAAAAATTTGTTGAATTAAACCCTTCTATTTTACAAAATCGCAAGGTGGTTGATATGGTGGCTAAGTATAAACGTAACAGAGCAATTTAAATCTCTTTTAGGGCTGATAAGACTCAAACTCACTGTGGGCATTCTTCCCTATTTTTGCCGCCATTATTATTTCTCTTAAAATGCCCGTCTATGAACTTTAATTTAACACAAATCCCGGAGCGTAAGCCCAAGCCACGGTCGTTTGGACTAACTATGGTGATGGACAAAGGCTTGAGTGTAAATGAAGCCATCAATTTTTTAAGTGTATCACATCCCCATGTTGATATTGTGAAACTGGGTTTTGGGACATCTTTTGTTACCCCCAACCTTAGGGAAAAAATAGAAGTTTATCAATCTTATAATATCCCGGTTTACTTCGGTGGTACGCTATTCGAAGCATTTTTGATTCGGAATCAATTTGAAGACTATATGGCTATTTGTAAAGAATATGGAATTACTTATGTGGAAGTAAGTGATGGGTCAATTACAATTCCTCATTCCGAAAAGTGTGGATATATAGAAAAACTTACTAAATATGGTACTGTATTAAGTGAGGTAGGAAGTAAAGACGCTGAACATATCATTCCTCCCTATAAGTGGATTGAATTGATGAAAGCGGAATTAAATGCAGGCTCAGCTTACGTAATAGCTGAAGCAAGAGAGGCTGGTAATGTCGGCATTTACAGGGGTACAGGTGAAGTAAGAGAAGGTCTTGTGCAGGAAATACTTACTCAAATTCCCGCAGAGAAAATTGTTTGGGAAGCGCCCCAAAAATCGCAGCAGCTTTATTTTATTGAATTAATAGGTTGTAATGTAAATCTTGGAAATATTGCACCGGCAGAAGTACTTCCACTTGAAGCAATGCGGGTTGGACTCCGGGGTGATACCTTCCATTTATTTCTGAATAAAGAAGAATCCTGATGCGGAGATTTGGACTTATTGGTTTTCCTTTATCACATTCTTTTTCAAAAAAATATTTTACGGAAAAATTTGAAAAAGAAGGATTGAATAATTGTTCTTATGAAAACTTTCCTTTGCCGGTTATTGATGAGTTGAAACAGTTACTTTCATTACCCGGTTTGGAAGGATTAAATGTAACAATCCCCTACAAAGAACAAGTACTTTCTTTTTTAGATTATTCATCTGATATCGTAAAAAAAATAAAAGCATGTAATTGTATCAAAATCAAAGAAGGAAAGCTTTTCGGATTTAATACCGATGTATTTGGGTTTGAAAATTCTCTAAAAAAGAAAATAATGTCTTCGATTCATAAACAAGCATTGGTTCTTGGAACCGGAGGTTCTGCCAAAGCGGTTATATATGTGCTGGAAAATCTCGGAATCAAATTTAAAAGTGTATCAAGAAAACCCTCTGCACAGAGTCTGTCTTATGAGCAATTAACAAAGGAAATCATGCCTGATTATAAACTCATCATTAACACTACTCCGCTGGGTATGTTTCCGAATGTAGTTGAAGCACCACCCATTCCTTACCAATATTTGACATCAGATCATTTTCTGTTCGATCTTATTTATAATCCAGAAAAAACTCTTTTTTTAAAAAAGGGAGAAGAACAGGGGACACTTATTCAGAATGGATATGAAATGCTTGTTTTGCAGTCTGAGGAGAATTGGAAAATCTGGAACTCTTAATATTTTACTGCTGATTAATCAATTTCGATCTTATCTCTTCGGGTATGAGTATAATTTTTTTATTTGCATAATCATAACAAACCATTCCCGTTTTAGCAAAAACAACTGGTATAAGAATGCCTTTATTAGTTTCTTTTTCCAGTTTATAAAAGAGGTCAAAAGATATTTTTGAAATATTACCCGCAATAACCGAGGCTTTAATCATCTCTCCATAAAAAAGTTCATTTTTAAATTCCACGATAACATCACTCATAATAAGACCGGCACCCGCAAGATTCAGCTCTGTATAACCGAGATGAATAAAAAATTGGGCTCTTGCTTCATGAATAATGGAAAGAATAGCATCGTTTCCTACATGTCCTCCATAATTCACATCTGTGATTCTTACCGGAATAGTAGTGGAAAATGAAAATCCTTCGGGCATTTCAATTTTTACTCTGTTCATTTTACCTCGTTTCGAATAAAATTAAGGAAACTGTTTAATTAGTCTGGATGGATTTCAGTAGTTCTACTGTAGTGGAAAACATATCCCCGGAAGATACCGGTGATTCAGCCAGTTTTCTTCTCCATTCGATTAGTTTTTCTTTCCAGAAAGCCCCCTCACCGAATAGAATTTCATAATAATCTTCCGTAATTGGTTTGTCCTGTAAGCGGGGAGCCAGATGGGCAAAATGTGCAGGAATTTTTAACATTCTTCCATCTGAACTGACCATTGTGAAATAATTGTCGCTGGCTGCAATCATTGAAAGGTCATCAATTGGCTGGTTAAAAATTTTTTCGCCTGGTTTTTCTTCTTTCAAAACAAAATTTGCGTTTGACAAAAGTGCAACGGGCTCTCCGGTTGATCTTTCTTTTTGATTGTTGAGAAAAGCGGATGTTCGTTTAACAGTTGCATGGAGGGGTTTATTTATATTAATAGTCAGTAATTGTTTGTCCGATGGATTTTCTTTATTAATTATCTTTTCTTCCGGTACAGGGATTTGTTGTGTTGTAGTAATATTTTCTTTTCCAGGTGAAATTGTAGCAATTTCATTACTGTTTTTTTTGTTGTTAATTAATATCCAGCCAGCAACAATTATACCGATGATAACAGCAGCAACGGCTAACCGTTTCAAAGTGATCACAACAGTTTTTTCTCTTGCCGACATCAATGGTACAGACTCAAAAGAAGCTTCGATGTTTTTCCAGATATTCTGAGCAGGTATGATTTCAATATTCTGAACTTTTGCAGCAATCCTGATGTCAGCATTAATTTCATCAAGATGAAGAGATAACTCAGCCCAAACCGGTTCGGGGGGCGTCACCTCCATTTCATACAATTTCTTTTGTAATTCGCTGCTCATATTTGTCTCTTCTTTCTGTCTTTTTGATCAAGATATTTAACAACTAAATCCTGAAGTATCATTCTTGCTCTTGCCAATTGAGATTTACTTGTGCCGTCGCTTATTCCTAAAATATCTCCAATTTCTTTATGGGTATATCCTTCCACTACATACATATTAAATACCGTTCTATATCCCGGCGATAATTCCCTGATCAGATTCATAATATCTTTTTCACCCAGATTATCAAGCACAGACTTTTCTTTGTATGGGATTGTATTTTCTTCTTTTTCGTCTATCGGTTTCAGGTAGGTTTTGCGCCGCAGATGTTCAATGGAAGTATTTACAATTATTCTTCTTATCCATCCCTCAAATGATCCTTCACTGCGAAAACGAGCCAGGTTTTTATATATTTTGATAAAGCCATCCTGTAAAATATCCTGTGCATCATCCGCATTGCCAGCATATCGGAGGCATACAGCGTACATCTTCGGGCTAAATCTTTTGTATAGTTCCTCCTGCATCCTTTTATCACCCTCAATACATCCCTGGATTAAGTCGGTTTCGGATGGGTTATGGTTGCTTATAGTACTCAATTTGGTGGAGTTGTTTTCAAGGTTTGCAAAAATGCTACCAATTTTGCGGCTGCTTTTGTGCGGTGGTTGAATTTGCTTTTCTCTTCAATACTCATCTCTGCAAAGCTGCGGCTTTCTCCGTCTGGAACGAAAACAGGGTCATACCCAAAGCCTTGTTCTCCCCTTGGTTCTTCTATAATTTTGCCATCACAAATGCCTTCAAAGAGGGTTTCTTTGTCTTCAATAATAAGAGAAATTGCAGCCCTGAATCTTGCTTTCCTTTGATGCTTTCCTTTTAAAATTTGGAGTAATTTTTCTATGTTCTGCTGAAAGGATTTTCCTTCCCCGGCATACCTTGCACTTTTTACACCCGGTTCTCCATTCAATGCATCCACCTCAAGCCCTGTATCTTCACTAAAACAGGATGTTCCTGTTAAATTGTAAATAGTTCTTGATTTAACTGAAGCATTTTCTTCTAACGTATCAAAAGGTTCAGGAATTTCTATATCAATATCTGCCTCTTTCAGTGATAATATTTCAAATTTGTTTCCAACAAATGCTTTTATTTCTTCAACTTTATGAGAGTTGTTTGTTGCAAAAATCAATTTCATAGTTAAAGATTAAAAATATTTTTCAGGCAAATCCAGAATTTACTTTTAAGGAGTTTGTCTGTTTCAATTTCCTCTAATACATGTGTAAAAAGATAAGTACAATTATTAAAAGTTTGAATCTGGAAATGCGGAAACAAAATAGGCATCCCTAATGTTTCGGGCCCTACTCCAAAAAGAAAAACAATTTTACTTTTAAAAAAAGAGACGACGTCATTAAAATTGAGATTCGGATAGGTATTGAAATTTATTAAAGCCACATCACCAAGATTTAATTCACATGCTGTAAGAAGTTTTGTAAGAAAACTAAGTTGAGCATCGGGTACATAGGCAACTTTGGGGTAATTCACAATGATCAAAATATTTTTTCTGTTTTCACCCAAAAATTTCCATGTAACCGTTTCTTTATTCAGAGAAATCAAAGATTCTTCATGATTGCTCTCTATTAAGGATTTTTTGTAAAAATCAGCAATAAGGTACTTCGTAAATCGAATATTATTCAGGCTCATGAATTAACAGAAAGATTGCGAACAGGTGTTTGTTTTTTTTTGTTTCTTTGCACTTTCAAAAATAAACATTTATGATTGCAACTATGGATATAAGCATAATCAAAGCAGAAAGAAGCAAATTACAAGACATGAATTTTGACAATCTTCCTTTTGGCCGGTTTTTTACAGACCATATGCTGGAAGCAGATTACGAAGGTGGCGAATGGAAAAATATTGAGATAAAACCTTATCAGCCGTTATTGCTTAATCCTTCTGTTACCGCACTTCATTATGGCCAGGCCATTTTTGAAGGCATTAAAGCTTATAAAGACTCCAACGGTAATCCTTATATTTTTCGTCCATATGATAATTACAGGCGATTTAATATTTCTGCTGAAAGAATGCAGATGCCTGAAATACCGGAAGAATTGTTTATGGAGGGGTTGCGCCAATTAATATCGCTTGATAAAAACTGGATTCCTCAAAAGCATGATTATTCCTTGTACATAAGACCTTTCATGTTTGCTTCTGATGAAGTTATCGGTGTAAAGCCTTCGGAGAAATATAAATTTTTGATCATTCTTAGTCCAACTGGCCCATATTATAGTGCTCCTATGCGAATTTATGTTGAAGAAAAATATGTTCGTGCAGTGGAAGGAGGGGTGGGATATGCAAAAGCAGCTGGTAATTATGGAGCTTCAATGTATGCCACTGCACAGGCAAAAAAGAAAGGGTATGACCAGGTACTTTGGACAGATGCTTATGAGCATAAATATGTACAGGAGTGCGGTATGATGAATGTTTTTTTTATTATTGGTAACAAGGCAATCACACCAGATTTAACTCATGGAACTATTCTGGATGGAGTAACCCGTCAAAGTACGATTACTTTATTAAAAGAAATGGGCTACAATATTGAAGAAAGGCCATTAGGCATTGATGAAATAATCGAGGCTTATAAAGCGGGTTTATTACATGAAGTTTTTGGTACCGGAACAGCAGCTACTATATCACTCATCAAAGAACTTAGGTATAAAGATTTTGAAATGAAATTCGATGTGGAAAAATGGAAAGCAGGACCTACAGTAAAAACCTGGTTAATCGATATTAGGGAAGGAAAAAGGGAAGATAAATATGGATGGATGTGGAAGGTATAACTATCTAAATTTCAGATTTTCTATTCCAAATTCAATCCTGGGTTGGATTTTTATTTAGTGGAGTAAGTTTTTTGTGATTTTGATATTTGTTTTTTGGATTTTACCCCATGTGCCTTTACCTTTGCCCCCCTTCCGGAGGAATCCCTTTCGGAATAAAATTAAAAGGTCCAGAATGCCTACAATTCAACAACTTGTAAGAAAAGGTAGAGAAATCATTAAAGCTAAAAGCAAATCAAGGGCATTGGATAGCTGTCCTCAGCGTCGTGGTGTTTGTACCCGTGTGTATACTACAACTCCCAAAAAGCCTAATTCTGCCCTTCGTAAAGTAGCAAAAGTTCGGTTAACAAATAAGGTGGAGGTGATTGCATATATACCTGGTGAGGGTCATAATCTTCAGGAACACTCCATTGTTTTAATTCGCGGAGGGCGGGTGAAAGATCTGCCTGGTGTTCGTTACCACATTATTCGTGGATCTTTAGATACCGCTGGAGTAAAGGACAGGAAGAAAAGCCGTTCAAAATACGGTACAAAAAGAGAAAAAACTGCAAAAAAATAATAAAAGTAAATTAAATCATGCGTAAAGCACAAGCAAAAAAATTACCCTTATCACCGGATCCGAAATATAATGACAAAATGGTAACCCGTTTTGTGAATAACCTGATGTGGCAAGGCAAGAAAAGTGGAGCATTCAATATTTTTTATAATGCTCTTGAAAAAGTTAGCAAACAGACAAATGAAGAAGGATACGATGTATGGAAAAAAGCGCTTGCAAACATTACCCCTTCGGTAGAAGTACGCAGCCGACGCATTGGTGGAGCTACTTTTCAGATTCCTGCGGAAGTTCGAACAGACAGAAAAATTTCCTTAAGTATGAAATGGCTTATCCGTTACAGTCGTGAAAGAAATGGACGTAGTATGGCCGACAAACTTGCCGGGGAGATTGTAGCTGCAGCAAAAGGTGAAGGATCAGCATTCAAAAAGAAAGAAGATACTCATCGTATGGCAGAAGCTAACAAAGCTTTTGCACACTTCAGAGTCTAATAAAAAGATATTCAAAAAAAGCCGTCCGGTATTTTCCGGATGGCTTTTTTTATTTCAATAAATCAAATAATGAAAATGAAACAGAAAAATCTTTACAAGAACATCGATTGGCAAATGTCTATAAACAAATCGACTATCTGATTTTTGAAGTATGAATCCTGGAAACTTATCTTTAAACAAGGCTTGAAGGCTGATTTTTTATTCTTACCTTTGCGCCTCCAAATTATTAAGGAAAAAATCATCATGGCAGACTTAAAATTTCAAAGAAACTTTGGCATTGCAGCTCATATTGATGCAGGAAAAACCACTACTACAGAACGTATTCTCCGGTATACCGGTATGATTCACAAAATTGGAGAAGTGCATGACGGAGCAGCAACTACTGACTGGATGGAACAGGAAAAAGAAAGAGGTATTACCATTACTTCAGCAGCGGTAAGTTGTCAGTGGAATTTTCCAACCATTAAAGGAAAGGTAGATGCAAACACCAAGAAATATTATTTCAATATTATTGATACGCCGGGTCACGTTGATTTTACAGTAGAGGTAGAACGTTCAATGAGGGTATTGGATGGCTTGATTGCATTATTCAGCGCTGTTGATGGTGTAGAACCCCAGAGTGAAACTGTTTGGCGCCAGGCAAACCGTTACAATGTACCCCGAATTGGGTTTGTAAATAAAATGGATCGTGCCGGTGCTGATTTTTTAAATGTGGTAAAACAGGTTCGTGAAATGCTCGGTTCTAAAGCTGTTCCACTTCAATTACCCATTGGAGCTGAAGATGATTTTAGGGGAGTAGTTGATCTGATAAAAATGAAAGGAATAGTGTGGCATATGGAAACAGAAGGAATGACATTTGATGAAATTCCGGTACCGGAGGATATGTTGGCTGAAGCAAATGAATGGAGAGCAAATTTGGTGGAGGCTGTAGCAGAATATGATGATAGACTGATGGAGAAATTCTTTGATGATCCTAACTCCATTACTGAAGATGAAGTGCATGAAGCCATCCGTAAAGCAACGATTGATCTGAGCATAGTGCCGATGATGTGTGGCAGCTCATTTAAAAATAAAGGTGTGCAAACGGCACTCGATGCAGTTTGCCGTTACCTCCCCAGCCCGATTGATATTGCTGCCGTGGAAGGTATCAATCCTGATACAGGTGAAACTGTAAGCCGTAAGCCGGATGCTAAAGAACCCTTTGCAGCTCTTGCTTTTAAAATCATGACTGATCCATTCGTAGGTCGCTTAGCTTTCTTCCGTGTCTACAGCGGTCACTTAGATGCAGGTTCTTATGTATTGAATGTAAGAAGTGGAAAAAAAGAACGTATCAGCCGTATTATGAAAATGTTCGCAAACAAACAAAACCCGATTGACTTTATCGAAGCAGGTGATATTGGCGCAGCTGTTGGTTTTAAAGAAATAAAAACCGGTGATACACTTTGTCATGAAGATTATCCGATAACATTAGAAAACATGTTCATACCGGAGCCGGTTATATCAGTTGCTATTGAACCAAAAACGCAGGCCGATATAGATAAAATGGGTATGGCTATTGCTAAATTGATTGAAGAGGATCCTACTCTTCGTGTAAAAACTGATGAAGAAACAGGTCAAACAATTCTTTCAGGTATGGGAGAATTACATCTTGAGATTATTGTTGATCGAATGCGCAGAGAGTTCAAAGTAGAAATAAACCAGGGTGCACCTCAAGTAGCTTATAAAGAGGCTTTCCAGAAAACTATTGAACACCGTGAAATATTGAAAAAACAAACTGGTGGTCGTGGAAAATTTGCTGATATAGTTTTTGAACTTGGACCGGTAGATGCTGAATGGAAAACAGAGAACCCAGATAAGAGTTATCAATTTGTCAATGATCTTTTTGGCGGATCCATTCCACGTGAGTTCGTTCCTGCTATTCAAAAAGGTTTTGAGCAAGCTATGACAACTGGTGTTCTTGCCAGTTACCCGGTTGATAATATGAAGATCCGTGTATTTGACGGCAGCTTCCATGCTGTTGACTCTGACTCTATGTCCTTTGAATTATGTTCAAGGGCAGGTTTCCGTGAAGCGGCAAGAAAAGCCAAGCCGGTTCTATTGGAGCCTATTATGAAAATAGAAGTAGTGACTCCGGATCTATATATGGGTGATGTAACAGGTGACCTGAACAGAAGGAGAGGTATGCTGGAAGGTATGGATAATCGTGCCGGTGCACAGGTTATTAAGGCAAAGGTTCCTTTAAGCGAAATGTTTGGCTATGTTACACAACTTCGTTCATTAAGTTCCGGTCGTGCCTCAAGTACAATGGAATTCAGCCATTATTCTCCTGCACCATCCGGTATTGCTGAAGAAGTAATTGCAAAAGTGAAAGGGAAAGTGAATGCTTAAGTCTTAATAAATTTATTCGTTTATAAAACCGGTTTAAAAGAACCGGTTTTTTATCGAAGGATGATAAAGGAGTAAATTTTACTTCAACAATTCGGATTTTTAAAATATGCATAGTATCGAGGTTTATCATTTTCAGATAAATGTTTTAGTTTTTGGAATTAATCTTGTTATTAACCTTATCTAGCTACAAAATCCCGATAATTTTCATTTTAATAGTAAAAGCCCTTATTAATAGTAAAAGCCCTTAATCCCTTTTTTTTACCTTCGGTTAACAATCACTTCAAAACTTTAATTATTATTTTTGGCATTGATATTGCCTTATTCGTACTACTTAAAAACAATAAAATGAGAAAGACTTTTTTCTATGCCCTGATTCTGATTTCAAGCATTTCAATTGGTACATTGGCATGCCTGAAAGATTCTACCAAAAATAAAGCAAGACTTCAGGTCTATCTTACCGATTCTCCCGGCGATTATGAAGCAGTTAATATTGATGTAAAAGATGTAATGATCAATGTGACCGGAGATACAGTAAATGGCTGGCAAAGCCTTTTTGGTGTTCATAGTGGCACATATGATCTTTTAAAGCTTGTGAATGATGATGATACTTTACTGGCTGATGCAGAAATTCCTTCTGGCAGGTTACATCAGATTCGACTTGTTTTAGGCACAGAGAATTTTGTAAAGATCAATGGACAAATGATAAAACTGGAAACACCCAGCGCTCAGCAAAGTGGTTTGAAACTGAATATGCAGCAAGATGTTGTTGATGGGGTTCTATATAAAATTGTACTTGACTTTGATGTTGCAAAGTCTATAGTAAAAACAGGTAATGCAAAATATTTATTGAAACCTACCATTAGAACTTTGCTTGAGGCCATTGGTGGAAGCATTAAAGGAGTTGTAATGCCTAATAGTTTTCAAAGCGCTGTTTATGCTGTTCAGGGAACCGATACTATCGCCGGTACTTTTACCGGATCAAATGGAGGTTATTTAATTAAAGCTCTTGCAGCCGGGACATATTCTGTTCATTATCATCCCGGAGATAATACTTATATGGATTCTGTAAGAAACGGTATTTCTGTAACAGACGGACACACTACATTAATAGATACTACAGTGCTACATCATTAATTTACAATTAGGGTTAAGGTAAAAGTCATTCCGCATAGGGCGGAATGGCTTTATTTTTTATTGGGTAATCGCATTCCTGATCTTCAATAATTTTTCTAATAGTGACTCAAGCAGATCCAGCTTGAGCATATTAGCGCCATCGCTTTTTGCAATTGATGGATTTGGATGAGTTTCGATAAATAATCCATCTGCTCCAGTAGCTATTGCAGCTTTCGCTATTGTTTCAATCATCTGTGGATTGCCACCTGTAATTCCGGCGCTTTGATTTGGTTGTTGTAAGCTATGTGTACAATCCATCACCACCGGCACTCCATGCGATTTCATAATAGGAATATTCCTGTAATCAACCACAAGGTCCTGGTAACCGAAAGTGTTGCCTCTTTCTGTCAACATGATCTTATCATTACCGGCTTTTCGTATTTTTTCAACAGCAAACTTCATAGCTTCTCCACTTACAAACTGTCCTTTTTTTACATTTACAATCTTCCCGGTTTTGGCAGCTGTTTCCAGTAAATCAGTTTGCCGGCAGAGAAAAGCAGGGATCTGTAAAATGTCGACATGCTGAGCAGCCAGCACAGCTTCATCTTTTGCATGAATATCTGTTGTAGCAGGGATTAAAAATTGCTTTTTTACTTTAGCAATCATTCCCAGAGCAAGATCATCGCCTAACCCGGTAAAGGATGAGCCACTGGTTCGGTTTGCTTTCCTGTAAGAAGCTTTGAATATATAAGGGATACCCAATTTTTTGCAAATGTCACTCACTTTTTCTCCTATTTCCAATAATAATTCTTCGCTTTCCACCACACAGGGGCCGGCAATAAGAAAAAAATTATTTTCATCGTATTGTTGAGATGTAAAAATATCTTTTAAAAATTTCTGCATAGCTCAAAGGTAAAGATTAGTTCATTGCTTTTACCTGGCTTGTAAATTCAGGTATTGTCAGGTATTCTTTTTGAAAATCTTCATATACCGATATTATTTTTCAGGTGTTTTAAATAATAATGTAAATTCAATTAAAATATCATTCTATGGCTTCTTATTCTATTACAGTAAACAACAAAAAATTTACTGTAGATGCTGATCCTGCAATGCCTTTATTATGGGTGTTAAGAGACATACTTGATCTTACAGGAACAAAATATGGTTGTGGAGTTAATGATTGCGGTGCATGCACTGTTCTCATTAACGGATCGGCGCGGCGTTCATGCCAGATCGCAATTGCCAGTTGCGTAGAGCAGCAAATAACAACTGTCGAAGGGTTGTCTGAAGATCTAACTCATCCTATTCAAAAGGCATGGGAAAAAGTTGGTGTACCTCAGTGTGGCTATTGCCAGTCGGGGCAAATGATGGTCCTTGCAGGATTGCTCAATAAAAATAAAAAGCCGACTGAGCAGCAGGTTAATGAGGTGATGAGTGCTAATCTTTGCCGCTGCGGTACTTATCATCGTATCCGCCAGGCTGTTCATTTGGCTATTGAAGAAATTAATTCAACCAATTAAAGAAATTTATTATGAAAATAGTTTCCGTTGACCGCAGGCAATTTATAAAAGTCACTTCTTTATCAGGTGCAGGATTAATGATTGGTATTCTTTTACCAGGAATAAAATCATTTGCACAAAACACACCTGACTGTGAATTTTTTCAGCCCAATGCATTTTTACGTATTGATAAAAAAGGAGATGTTACAATCTTTGTTGCCCGGCAGGAGATGGGGCAGGGAGTCAACACTTCATTACCCATTATAGTGGCTGACGAAATGGATGCTGACTGGAAAAAAGTAAAAGTAGAAATTGCCCCTTATGGAACATTGCCTGAAGGATCACATGATACTGGCGGTAGCCAGAGTATTTTACTAGATTATACCCAGTTACGCAAAGCGGGTGCTATTGCAAAGGCTATGCTAATTGCAGCGGCTGCAGCAAAATGGAAAATAAAACCCGAACAATGTGCCGCTGATAATGGTTCCGTTGTAAACACTATAAACATGCTTACCATTCCGTATGCTGAGTTGGTTTGCGAAGCAGCTGCTCTACCCGTGCCGGCAGAAGTCTCTTTAAAAAGCCCGAAAGATTTTAAACTTATTGGTAAGGAACAGAAGAAAAGTAATCTGAAAGATATTTTAACAGGGAAAGCAAAATATGGGATTGACATTAAAATTCCGGGGATGGTTTATGCATCTGTGGAAAGATGCCCGGTTTTGGGTGGAAAATTAATAAGCGTAGATGATACCGAAGCCAAAAAAGTTGCTGGCTTTATTAAGTTAGTTACTTACGAAGGTACCGGTTCTCCTATGCAGGTGCGGCCGGGAGTAGCAGTGGTAGCTACTAATTACTGGTCTGCAATGGAGGCAAGAAAATTACTGAAGATAAAATGGGATGAAGGCTCAAAGAACAAAGAATCTACTGAACAGTTGTTTAAAAATTTTGAAGCAAGAGCAACTTCAGCCCCCGCATTTGAAAAATATAAGAAAGGAGATATCAGTAAATTAAAAATAACCTCACTTAATTCTATTATTTCAAATTATTCAGCTCCTTTCCTTGCCCATGCTACTATGGAGCCAATCAATTTTATAGCGGAGGTGAAAGGCGATAAATGTGAATTATGGGGCGGGTTGCAATTACCAGACTGGACAGTGGGGGAAATCATCAAGCAATTTGGATTTAAAAAAGAAAATATTAAAGTAAATCTTGCTCTTATTGGCGGTGGATTCGGCAGGCGTTTGCATTTTGAATTTGCTATTGAAACAATAAACATTGCAAAGCAATTGGATAAGCCTGTTAAAATGATCTGTGACAGAACCGATGATATCCGCTTTGATAATTTCCGACCGGCAAACTATCACCGGATGCAGGCAAGTTGGGATACCAACGGGAAATTACAATCATGGGATCATCATTTGCAAACTACTTCCATTGCAATAACACATGATCCTGCAACAAAAGATCCTTCGGAGAATTTAGGCGGCGCGATGGAAGATTTTTATTATGATGTTCCCAACGTACATACAGGATATACTCACCAGGATTTTAATATTACAAGAGGTTGGCTGCGGTCCGTTGAAATTTGCGTGAATGTTTTTCCCATTGAATGTTTTGTTGATGAAGTTGCCCTGAAACTAAAAAAGGATCCCTATCAATTCAGGCTGTCCATGCTGGAAGGCAGAGAAATGTTTAAAGTAGGTGAAGGCCCGGGAGCAATGAAGCAATATCCGCAGCGAATTGCTGATGTTTTGAAACTGGCCGCAGAGAAAATTGGTTATGATCAACCACGCATGAAAAATCATTTTATTGGATTGGCCACCCATTCATTCATTTTTGCTAAGTCTTATGCGGCACATGCCATAGAAATTGAAATCCTGGCGCCAAAAAAATTTCGCATAAAAAGAGTGGTAGCGGCAATAGATTGTGGATTAGTGATTAATCCTGACGGACTCAGGAACCAGATGGAAGGCGGTATTGCTTTTGCATTGCAACAGGCATTAAAAGGAGAAATTACTATTCAGAATAGTCGTGTGGCAGAGGATGGTTTCAGTACATATGAGTTACTTACTTATGAAGAAATGCCCCCGGTTGAAATTTATACAATTAACAGTACTGAAGAACCCGGTGGTGTTGGAGAAGTGGGTTTACCAACAGTGGCGCCGGCTTTATGCAATGCTCTTGCAGCTGCAGGGTACAGGCCAAGAACTTTGCCTATCCGAAAAGAAGGATTTCAATGGGTTGTTTAAATAATTTTTTCCGGATAAATGCTATTTAATATTTTGCTTTCTCAATAAGAATTTATGGTTAAGGAAAAAATCCTTGTCATCGGCGCATCGGGACAGATAGGTGTGGAATTGACTCTTGCTCTCAGAAAAATTTATGGTAATGCAAATGTGGTGGCCTCCGATCTGCGGGAAGAAAATGAATTGCTGAAAGGTTCCGGCCCTTATGTAAGCCTTGATGTAATGAATAATGAAATGCTCCATGTGCAGGTCATCCGGCAGGGGGTCACACAGATTTACCTGCTTGCCGCTATACTATCTGCTACGGGTGAAAAAAATCCCGGCCTAGCCTGGAACCTGAATATGCAAAGCCTGCTGAATGTGCTGAATATTGCACGGGAAGAAAAATTACATAAGATCTATTGGCCTTCATCCATTGCTGTATTTGGTCCTACGTCGCCCAAACAAAATTGCCCGCAGCAAACGATTATTGAACCTACAACCGTTTATGGCATCAGCAAATATGCCGGGGAATTCTGGTGTAATTATTTTCATATGAAATATGGAGTGGATGTAAGAAGCCTGCGTTACCCTGGTCTTATTTCATACAAATCTGCTCCCGGCGGTGGAACTACAGATTATGCCATTGAAATTTTCCATGAAGCAATTGAAGAAAAAAAGTATGAATGCTTTTTGAATGAAAACACCTACCTGCCCATGATGTATATGCCAGACGCTATCCGTGCTACGATAGAATTGATGGAAGCTCCTGCAGATAAAATTTCTGTGAGAACTTCATACAATATTTCGGGAATGAGTTTTTCTCCAAAAGAAATTGCTTCGGAAATTAAAAAGCATATTCCTGATTTTTCTATTTCATACAAACCTGATTACCGACAGGCCATTGCTGACAGCTGGCCGCAAAGTATTGATGACAGCTTTTCAAGAAAGGATTGGGGTTGGAAAGAAGAGTATAACCTGGAGGGAATGACAAAAGATATGCTTGATAACCTGCCTGCCTGCAGGCAGGTTTGAAATAGCTTTGAATTAAAATTTATGTTATGCTGAAAGAATCAGAAGAGCATAATGAGCATAGCGAACTGAAGCATACGCTGAACCAGCCAATGCGTATTGTAACACTCACCGATGGAGTGTTTGCCATCATAATGACCCTGCTGATACTGGAAGTAAAAATTCCTGAAATCAAATCTGGCGGAGCTCTAAAGGATGAAATTAATTCAACCGGATACCGGTTATTTCTTTTTGCGATGAGTTTTTTACTTGCCGGCGTTTACTGGATAAGTCACCGTGTAATTTTCAGCTATGTAAGACGGGTGAATACGATGTTGGTTTGGCTGAATATTATTTTCCTGATGATCTGCTCCCTGATTCCTTTTGGTGCCGCCATACTCGGTAATTATCCTCATGATTCCATCGCCCTCTTCTTCTATGGAATTTTGCTTACGCTGCTTGCCGGCTGGCGGCTTTTATTATATTTATATGTAACATCCCATCACGATCTTCTCTATGCACCAGTGCCAGCAAAAAGAAAAAAAAGAGTTTCGGGAGTAATGATCTTTGCACCCGTCATGTTTTTTCTGTCATTGTGCCTGGTTCCTTATTATCCAACTTTATCGTTAATTCTGTTTGCTGTCACGCCGGTTTTTTTTGCCACTGCCATCAGTATTGTCAGCAATATGCCCGTAAAATAATTTTTTTATCTGTTAGACATTATTTCTTGTCAGATTGCTGACAGACTTAATTTCCTTTTTTCCGATCTTGCAGATCAGTAAATAGTTTCAATGAAAAGATTTTTTATTCTGATAATTTTTGTATTGACTTGTTTATCTGTTACTGCGCAAAAGGAACTGCCTGGCGTTTGGAGAGCATGGCTTGTGAGACAAGATAGCAATACAGTCGTTTTTAACATTCAAACTGTAAAAGAAAAAGGTCATACAGTTTTTAATATAATAAATGCCGGAGAAAAGATCAGGATTAATTCTGTAAATGTTACAAATGATTCTGTGAATTTTTCCATGCCCGTTTTTGAATCTTCATTTAAAACAAAAAGAAATAATGATGGAAGCCTGCAGGGAATATGGACAAAAGGAACAAGCGGCGAATTTCAACACTGGCCATTCTTTGCATTTCCAAACCAGTATTATAGATTTATAAAAAACCAGGGCAGATCAAGTCAAAATATCAGCGGCCGTTGGGATGTTACAATAAAAAGGGCCAATGGCACATTGCGAAAAGCAGTTGCAGAATTTGTTCAGAAAGGCGATCAGCTTACCGGAACCATTCTTACTCCTTCAGCAGATTACCGATACCTCGATGGAATTGTTACCGGCGATTCATTAAAACTTTCCACATTTGACGGGGCACATGCTTATGCCTTTACCGCTAAGGTGGAAAATGCAAAGAAAATTTCAGGTGGTGTTTTTTTATCAGGCATCAATGGAAAAGAAACCTGGATGGCAGAAAAGAATGAGAATATAAAAACACCTGATCAACCCGATGCTACACAACTAAAAGATGGTGAATCCAAATTGAATTTTACTTTTAATGATCTTGACGGCAAGCCTGTTTCTGTTAATGATGAAAAGTATAAAAACAAAGTGGTTATTATCCAGATCATGGGCAGCTGGTGTCCCAACTGTTTGGATGAAACAAAATTCCTTAGTGAATATTATAACAAGAACCGGAGCAGGGGAGTAGAAGTGATTGCACTGGCCTACGAATATTCCACTGACCTGGAACGATCACAAAAAAGTTTAAGAAAGTTTAAAAATTTTTTTGATGTGCAGTACCCGATGCTGATTACCGGCGCCACATCATCCGATGATTTAAAAACCGGGAAAACAATCCCGCAACTGACACCCATCCGATCTTTCCCCACAACTATTTTTCTTGATAAAAAAGGAAATGTAAGAGAGATACATGGCACATTTTATGGCCCGGGTACGGGACAGCATTACGAGAAATACAAAAAGGAATTTTATGCTATTGTGGACAGGTTATTGAGTGAAAAGTAAAAAATCATTTATAAAAGTTTTTCCAGTCTGTAATCAATTCAGTTTCGGTTGTATTCAAAGCCTTCATCATGTCGGTAAGCTTGGTAAGAGAAAGCAATGACATTAATTTTTCTCTTCCATATTTCTTATCAATAAAACAGATTAGTGATCCGGATTGCTGGTAGCGAAGTTTTCCTTTCCAGAAATCAGCCAGCAGGGTAGGTGTGTTACCAAGCAAAATCTGTTCTCTTACCTGGGCAAGCTTTGCATCTGTCAACTGACCGGAAGCAAAGTCAGCAAGACCTTCAGCAAGCCAGCCATAATCATCCATTCCCTCAAAATTCGGATTGGGACATTGCTGCCCATGAAAAACATGCACCAGTTCGTGAGTGATGATCTGTTGAAGTTCTGTGCTGTCATTGGCATTATGCTCACAGGTTTCCTGTTTCCATCTTTGCGGCGATAATATGTCGAGACGTAACGCCACTCCGCTGGCCACCATCCAGCATTCAGCATTAAAATCAGGTTGGTTCCAGTCTTTACGCCATTGCTCCGTCAACGCCTTTCTGTTTGGGAAAAGATAGATGCTGATTTTTTTATCAAACTCTTTTTTAAAAAAGGATGCTACATGCTTTGTGCCTGCTGTCAGATTTTTTTCAATGCGATTAATGATAGATGTGTCTGTAGCTGTATAATATAAATTATAGGATGTGAAATCTTTTTTTATCCATAACAGAGAGTCGGTGCTTGCATACAAGGCGATGCTGTTCATCACTAAAACCAGCAGCATGATCCGTTTCATTTTTACTTGTTTGACGCTGATTCAGTTTACACGGTTACAGTTCCCTGATCCAGATATTCCGATAGCTTACCGGATTGCCGTGATCCTGTAATAAAAGGGATTCTTTCGTCTCATGCTTTGTGTAAACGGGAGAACCGATATGATCCGTAGTGCCCCAAACAGTCACATTGTTTTGAATCAGTACTCCATTCTGCAATACTGTAAATCTTGCAGGTTCAATAACACGGCCATTTTCGCTGAATCGGGGCGCCGTAAAAATTATATCATAAGACTGCCATTCACCGGGAGGTCTGCATACATTCACCAGTGGTATATGTTGTTTATAAATACTTCCCGCCTGCCCATTTCTATAAGTGCTGTTGTTGTAACTGTCCAGCACCTGCACTTCGTAGCGACCCATTAAATATATTCCACTGTTACCACGTTCCTGCCCGGTGCCTTTTACTTCGGCCGGAGTTCTCCATTCAATATGCAATTGACAATCGCCGAATTTTTGTTTTGTGATAATGGAGCTTGATCCGGGTTTTACTGTCATTATATTATCACTCACAATCCATTTTGCTTCGTCTCCATTGTTATGTTTCCAAGCTGATGCATTGCTGCCGTTAAAAAGAATAATTGCATCAGCAGGAGGCTCACCTGCATTTTTTCCAGGAGAAATAATTTTTGGTTCAGGAGCCCATACTTCTGTGGAAAGAGGATCTTTTTGTGCAATAGCTGACTGAGCGGCAAAAAATGAAAAAAGTGAAAAAATAATTTTTGAAAGTTTCATTTTAAAAAATTTAATAAAGGAAGTTAAGGATTTTATTATTAAACCCGTTGCGTTTTCAAAATTATAAATTCATTTGCCTGAGTTTCTCTAAAGTGAGCTCCCAAAGTTTTACGGGTTGTTCAAAATTTATCCATCCCGGAGTGGTGATATATTCTTTTACAAATTCAAATCCAATTTTCTCCATCATCTTATCAGGAGCGGGGTTCAGTGCATAAGGTTCACAATAGATTTTCTTCAGTTGAAGTTTTTCAAAAAACCAGGGCAGCGTCATTTTTACAAACGCAGTTCCCACTCCTTTCATTCTTGTCTCTGTATTCCAGATATGCAGGTGCATATATGCTTCTTTGCCAAAAACTATTTTATTCACATTTGAATGGCCGATGGCTTTATTATCCAGCAGCCAGATGATGCAGTATGATTTTTTTTCATGATAAGGCTGGGAAATCTGTTCTGAAAACATCTGAATCCATTCTTCTTCTTTTGGCATTTTTGCAAGATCAACGCCCATGCCTTTCATAAAATCCGGGTGGGAAGCTAACCAGTATTGAATGATGGAGCTGAAATCTCCTTTCTGAATTTCTCTTACTGATAATTGTTGTTCCATCATTCTAATGTTATATTTTACAGTTTACCTGCTTATAAATTTTTTACCGGATGAGCAGGGTTGTTCCTTTCAGAAAATAATTTTTACCTGAATCCCTATGCGTATATTTTAAATACCATGCATAAGTTCCTGTTGATTGATCTATGCCTTTAAATTTCCCATTCCATCTTAAATTCCAGTCTTTGGTTTCAAAAACCAATTGGCCATACCGGTTATATACCCTGAAAAGAAGGTTAACTGCTTTATAAGCATTTAATGGATATAAATAATCATTCAATCCATCATTATTAGGAGTAAAAGCATTTGGGACCGCTATATAACAGGTGGTAACCACTTTTATTTTACGGTAAGCAGTATCCAAACAAGTGCCATCGCTGACAATTAACCTTATATTATAAATTGTTGCAGAATTAGAAGCCGGATAAGCCTGCGGGGGTACAATCTGTGTACCGGCTTTAGTCCCATTTGCAAAATCCCATTGCCAGGAAATTATTTTTCCATAACTGCTATCTGTAAAACTTGCTTTGTCTTCCGGACATAAAACATCCGGCGCCATAAAGGAAGCAGTTAATTTTCTATTAAGAATAAAAGTGGTGGTTACGGAATCGCTGCACACACCATTGGTTACAACCAGGCTTACCTGCTTTTGCCCGGGTGTTTTATAAATGACTTGCGGATTTTGCAGGTTGCTGGTAATATTATTATCAAACCTCCATTGCCAGCTATTTACCCCATTGTTACCGTTATGTAAAAAAGAAAAAATATCCGTTTTGCAACCAACATTTATATTATAAGTAAAAGAAGCATTCACAGTGTCTTTAGTTTTAAAACCTGGCCCGGGCCCAATAGGTGTGGGAATACCACATTCATCAATAATCGGGTTCCCGTCTGCACCATTTTTTAAATGAATAGTAAAGTTGCCGGCATTTGAAAGGGGTTGAGATAATGTAATTTCAATTATGCCCGTGCTGCCATTGCTGTTGCAATTACCAGAAGCGGCAACAACGCTAACAGGAAAATTTCCTGTAATAAAAAAATCGCTGCCATCAGGTGATATAGAAGAGCATTGAATATTTTTTTTAAAAACCAGCACTAATTTATTTTGCGCACAACCAACCGGAGCCAGGCTATCAACTGCTGTTGGCAAAAGAGGAGCAACAATAAATGGAACTTTTTCACCAACAGGAATCTGGTTATCGCAGAAATCCTTTAAAGTATTTCCATCCGTTCCATTGTTGGCTATTAAAGAATAATTTCCCGGAGGTATAGTTTGATCAAGAATTACCTGTACGGAATCAGTATCAAAGCTTGCACTGCAGTTAAGACCGGCAACGCTTACAACATTGGCAATAGCCGGGGAGAGGGTAAAGTCCGTTCCATCAAAGGCAATACTGTTGCAGGTTACTTTTTTACCAAGATGAACAATAATTTTTTTGCTATCGCACTCGGGCCGGGCAGATTTAAGTGATGGAAGCAGAGGATCAGTAATGCTGGCAGTACCACCGCCAAATTCTAATGTATAACCACTTTGAGAATTAGTAAAATGGCTGATCATTAAAATATAGGTATGCCCTGCAATCAGTGCCGGCATTAAACTGAATGTGGGTGTTTGCTCAACAGCGGGGTTGGAGGCGCATTGAATAAAATTAACTCCGTTGGATGAAGCACCGGTAAGTCCGGAGCTGCCCGACCAGTTTCCGGTTACTACTAATGTGTTGTCAGTAAAAAGATCATCAGGAATATGGCCGGTGATATCATATAACTGCCAGTCATAATCATCTCCGAGATCAGAGGGAGTAATGATAAAACCAAGGGAGCCGCCGGTAAAGCAGGTAAACTTATAGAAGAAAGGGTTTTTATTGGCATAATTAGCGTTGCTGTTTCCGGTGCACCCGGGTACAAACAAAGAGTTAGTACTGCAAAGCGGTACATTAATTTGAGTGAAAATTTTTGTACCACAAACCGGAAATGCAGTGGATGGTGTTTGCCCTAATGTAGTGCAGGCCTGTGCTCTTATCAATTCATGAGTAATAAGGCTCAAAAAAAAGAATAGGGCAAATTTTAGTCGCATAGGTTGGCGCCAAAATTACTATTCTATCGATTGTTTCTAAAGAATTAAAATACCGTTTAAATAATAATTTGGCAATACCTTCCTGGAGAATCGTAGTTTTTCTAACTGACTTATTTTCTATAATCAAAAACTGCAATCTTAATCCGGGTATAGTTTTCTGAGATGTTTAATTGAATTATCAACCATTTTTATCAATATGTTGGTATCAATATCTTCCAGCTTTTGGAAATAGATACAACCGCCTCCCGTTTTATGCTTTCCGAATTTTTTAAGAAGCTCAGCTTTTTCTTTAGCATTGCATAGGTATAATGTTATTGCATTTGCTCTTGGCGAAAGCGCAACCAGCGGAGCATCTCCTTCACGACCGCTTTCATATTTGTAATGATAATTTCCAAAACCTACAATACCTGTTCCCCACATTTTTGGATCAAGTCCTGTATGTTTAGTTATTAAGTCAATGATTGCTGAACAGTCTTTGCGTTTTTTTTCGTCTTTAATTGTCTTTAAAAAGGCAGCAACACTATTTTTGGTTTCAGTTGTTTTATTTTTTGCCATAACATTATTTTATCAATTCTTTTTTGAATACTGAAAGAAAAAGAGTGGGTTTACTTTTAGTTTCAAATGCGTCTGGGTAACTGTCTCCTGATAAATTGTAGCAAATAGTCAACTGTTCGCCTGCCTGGCCTTCCGGCAGGCTTTCATACTTGTAAATTGCAGTAAAATGTTTTCCTGCATTTACACCTTCTTTGCCGTAAATGTCCATTTTATCATCTTTATACTTAACAATGCCTTTGTCAATACTCTCAGCAGTAAATGTGTAAGTGCTGTCACTAATAATGAGTTTTTGTTTTGCAAAAACAATTGTTGGTAATTCTTTTCCGCCAATTTCCTGTTTCATAGGTATCCAAATGCCGTTAAGAGCACTTGAATTGGTTTTTGTATTTCTTGTGGTGGCACAACCGATACTTAAACAAATGAGTAATAAAATTGAAAATTGTCTCATACTTTTAGTTTTAATGTCATCTCGTTTTTTATCTATTTAATGTTTGTCCAGATAACCCTGTCTTCCGGCAGGCGGGTTCGTAACCCCGTCATATTGTCAAATCGCCTGTTTGTGGCAGTTATAGTTTTTGTATTCTTTTTTAAGAAATTTAGTGAGCTTTATTGAATTTATATTAACATTAGTATTGTATGATTTTTTGAACTACACCACTTTACTTCTATAATAAAATTGCCTCCATACTTTCTCCACAGGTCCAATCCTGTATTTGACAATCCAGAAACGAGCAATAAAAATAATTCCAAGGTTAATGCCTGTTGCTATTAATACATCCTGGAGCAAGGACAATTTTCCGAACAGCCTTCCCCCACTAAAAATAAGTACTGCAAATATCGACTGCAATAAATAACAAGATAATGCCATTTTGCCTGCCGGTATTAATATTGAAAAAAGTTTTAGCCCGATATTTTTTTTACAAATTTGTGCAATTGATGTGATGTAAAAAAGGCATAATCCCATTTGCCCGATTAAATCGAGAAGTTTAAATACAGTATTATTCCAGGTTGGGGGAAATTGAAAGGAACTTCCACCCAAATTAATTGAGATTACTGTTGCAGATATCCCGACTATCAGGCTGCTTATTAATAAGGTTAGATTATAAACTCCTGTTGAGAAAAATTGTTTTGCAGCAAGGTAATAGCCTGATAAAAATAAGCCCAATACAGTCAGGGGGCGCAGGGTCGGGACATACGCAATCCATTTCCAGATTAAATTATGCAAATTGACCTTATAAAATTCTCCAATCTTGTTTGATTGAAATGCCTGCAAAACCTGGCTTCCCGTCATGTCAGGATAATCTATAAGTGCCGGGTCTGCAATTATCGTTTTAGGGGATGTTTTCATTGGTATAAATAATATCAGCAGGATATCAACTAACAAAAAGAAAAGCAGGAGGGAAATTGAAATTTTTAGTAAAGACTCTGACTTTTTGTTTTTAAACATCAACAATATAAAGCCAAGTAATGCATATAGCATCAATATATCGCCATTCCAAATTAATAAGCTATGTAAGATTCCGATGAGCAGCAGCACAAACATTCTTCTTTTATACACACCTGCAAATTCAGTTTTGCTCTCATATTTCTGCATCAATATAAAAAAGCCTGTGCCAAAAAGCAACGAAAAAAGGGTATAGAATTTTGATATAAATATAAACTCAATGGCAGAAAACAAGGCGGTATCATAAGATGGGAAACCAGCTAATTGTGAATGTGGCATAAATTCGTACCCGCTGAAGAATAAAATATTAGTGTACAAAATACCCATTATGGCAAAGCCCCTGAGAATATCCAGCAGTACAACTCTGTTTTGAATTGGCAATGGTTTATTCATTTATACTATTTACGCCGTTCTTGGTGTTCAAGGGTTGAACTCATTCGGATTTAGTTCCCGGCACCACCAACACGAATTTATGGACATTTGCCTATTTGGGTTGTTGGTGTGAATTCCTATGCTTGAATTTTTCCTTAATCTGAACACCAACGGCGTAATAGTAAATGTTAAGCCGAGACAAAAAGCTGAGCAGCGAACCGAAAGATGAAAGACGCTATTCGTCAGCCCCAATAGAACAAATGCTTTTGTTAGCGGTTC
Source organism: Sphingobacteriales bacterium (assembly GCA_023251235.1). GTDB lineage: Bacteria > Bacteroidota > Bacteroidia > Chitinophagales > Chitinophagaceae > VBAS01. The sequence goes on from JAHEZE010000032.1 coordinate 30,071, forward strand.
GTGCTTTTTGTCGTGAAGGACCTGCGTACTTCTATTTTATAGTTTAATTGAAATTGTTGCTTATGGCTCTTTTTTAATGTCAGATGCAATTATGTTTATTTCAAAAAGCCATCCAGGTAATCTAAAATTGTTTTCGTCTGCATCATCAGGCTCACATGTCCTTGCGAGGGAACAATGGCCAATTGCGATTTTGGCATTGGCGTTAAATCAGAAACTCCACCTCCCAATAGCTGATACGTCTTCATCAATTCAATTTTATCCAGGCCGTCATTGTCA
>JAHEZE010000110.1:0-8265 GCA_023251235.1 Sphingobacteriales bacterium
GCAACTTCACTTTTTCCAACAACTGGGACATTATTTTCTGCATGACAAGCAACTACACAGGCGCCACAAGCCACACAACTGTTCATATCAATACTCATTCCCCATTTCAAACCTGGTTGAGGGTGATCGGGATAGATGGTGGCTTCTGTCCGGAAGTCACCGGTTTTAGGAGCAAAATCTTTTGCCAGTTCTTCGCGGAATTCTTTGAATTGATTGGGATATTTTTTGAACGTTGCTAATGTGGTTTCTTTTACCACTTCCGTTCTGTTCTCATAAGAATTATGAATTTGAGCCTGCGCAATCTTATACTTCTTATCCACTTTTGTAACCGATACATCAGAAGCAAAGTAATCTGTTGAATTGCCATTAAAGGAAGAAAAGATATAGGCATTCTGACCAACGCCTTCAGCTGCTTTACCTAAATTCTTTGTTCTCCCATATCCGACTGCAACAGCAATAGTATCGGAGTTCATTCCGGGAATAATAAGCACTGGCAACTCCAGCTCTTTTTTCCCAACTGAAATTTTTATAACTGGCTTTTCAGGGTAGTACTCATAATTATTAACTTGTTTTTCTGTTCCATTTACAAGATCAATACCAAGTAATTCTTTCGCCATTGACATACTCATCATGGCATAGTTGTCCCAGGTTGCTTTTGTAATCGGATCAGGCAACTCCTGTAACCATGGATTGCCGGATTGTTTACCGGTTCCAATAGATACTTTTTGATAAAGTGCTAATTCGGCTTTCCCTCCTTTCTTGTAGGAAGAAATTGATGCGGCAGCGCCAGATATAGAACCACTGTTGAATGTAACTGATGATATGGCGGATGTATTTTCAAGTACTCCATTTTGTAAAGCACTATCAAAAACTAATTGTGAACCTAATTTAGTTACCCAATAATTTTTAAAATATGTTTCGTAATCAATATTATTATTACCTGCCTGTCCGGTAGGCAGGCTCCATTTTAATAATGAAGATTGAAAAGCTCTTGTTTTAAAAAGAGGATGAATCGTCGGTTGAAGAAAACTAGTATATCCTGATTTAGGTTCTGCATCACCCCAGCTTTCAAGAAAATGATTTGTGGGAACCAGGTAGTTGCACAATTCACTGGTTTCATCCATTTTTTCAGTAAATGAAACAGAAACTTTTACTTTTTTCAATGCGGCTTTGAATCTTTCTGCATCATGATAATCATAAGCAGGGTTAGCGCCGTAAATCATCAGGGCTCCAATCTGGCCTGCTTCCATTTGAGAAACAAGATCATTAAAGTCTTTCTCAATACCCTGACGGTAGTTTAATGTAGAAGACCAGTCAATAGTAGAACCATAAGCCTGAATGGAATTATTAATTGCATTAACTATGGTCTGAACATTTACATCATTACTTCCACTCACAACTATAGCATTTCCCATATTTGCTTTCAGGTCTGCAGCTGCTTTCTCAATTCCCTTTTTCAGTTTCTCATTTAATGCGGGGGCAGAAACATTACCACCCAAAGCAGCAAAAAAAGCAAGAGCCACCCCTCCTGTTTCAGATGGACGATGCGTAAATCTTTCATCAGCACTGGCGCCGGTCATACTCAGATAACTTTCAAACTGATAATGCTTGCTCATTTCCGGGTTCTTCTCGTTGATCTTTCTTTTCTGAGAATATTGACGTGCAAACTCCACCGGGCTAAGCCATGTACCAAGAAAATCTGCACCAAGACTTATTATCACTTTTGCATTGGCAAAGTTGTAAGAAGGCAAACTACGCTTGCCAAAGCAAGCTTCGTTTGCTAATAACATGCCGCTGAAAGAATCAGCATCATATTGAATATGCTTAAGTCCGGGATACTTAGAAATAATTTCTTTAGTTGATGGAGAAGTGAGGGTGCTGGTAAGCAATACGGGATTAGAGATACCATTCATGGCTTCGCCAACCATTTTATCTAACTGTTCAAAAGTAGGAACTTCTTCAAATTTTTCGCCAGCTTTTCTTTTAGGATGCGTGAGGCGATAGGTGTCATATAGATCAAGTACAGAAGCCTGCACCCTTGCCGAAGTACCTCCATTTGTAAATGAACAAAGATTGTTTCCTTCTATTTTAATCGGGCGGCCGTCTCTTACTTTAGCTAATATAGGAATCACATCCCCGTCCTGTACATAGGTAGTAGCATAATATTTAGATACTCCCGGAAAAACATCAGCTGGTTTGTTGCCAAATGGAAATACTTTACGGGAAGGTACTTTACAGCTTGCAGCCAAAGTTGCAGCAGCGGTGCTATACCCAAGATATTTCAGAAAATCACGGCGTGGCGTTGCCGCTTCCAGCCAGCCCTTCCCGCTTCTGTCTTCAAAAGGAAGTTCTTCCTGGAATTCATTTTGAATCTTATTCTCCAGCTCTTCACTTCCTTTCAGCTCTCCGAAATTTTGCCAGTACTTGTTTTGATTCATACCCTAAATCCCTGAAGGGACTTTTAAACTCTGAATTTAGAAACCGATTTCCATTTCTAAAAAATTAAACTCAGAGATGTTTAAAAAAATATTTTCATTTCTATAAACGACCTTCGCAAGCCCCCTTCAGGGGGTTTGGGGGTCCTTAATAATGGCACTTCTGACATTCTATCCCGCCGATATCTTTCACTGTCACACTATCCATCTTTCCGCTTTTGATATCATTATGGAATTTCTCGTAAATGCTGTAAAACTTATTCCCTGTTCTTTTCTCACTGTTATAGAAATCAACCTTAGTATTCCGGTGACAGTTTACACACCAACTCATGCTGAGCTCTGCAAACTGATACACTTCATTCATATTAGTTATTTCTCCATGACAGGTTTGACATTGTACTTTACCCGCTTTCACATGTTGGGAATGATTAAAGTAAACAAAGTCCGGAAGGTTATGAATTTTTTCCCATGGAATAGATTGAGCTTTTGAGGGATCCCAGGAACCCGGGCTCTTGGGATCAAAGCCAGCATAGTTGTAAAGTTTTTGAATTTCAGCAGTACCATCGATTGTATTACCATCATCATCTACAAGCTGAGGTCCTTTTTCATATCCCGTAATTGTCTTATGACAATTCATACACACATTGGTTGAAGGTATAGCTGCATGTCTGCTTTCCATCGCATTACCATGGCAGTAAAGACAATTGATCTGGTTTATCCCCGCATGTACTTTATGAGAGTAATAAATGGGTTGTTTCGGTTGATACTTTTTTTGTCGGCCAAAATCAATGGCTCCGCTTGTAACAAAATAACCACCCACAATAAACAGAACAATAGAAAATAAAGTGATATAAGCTTTGTTTTTATAAAAAGGAACCGGCTCAGGGCGAAGGATGCCTTCAGTTTCATCACTCAGCTTTTTCAAGTTGCTGTTTACCTGCATCAGGATCAGGGCGATAATAGCCATGATCAGGGAGATGATACCAAAGATCAGAGCATTGTTGTTTGAAGATGCTTCTGTTTCAATTTCTGGTTTTTTTACCGCACCTCCATCAGGACCATTTTTATACGTATCATTAATATATGCAGCAATTGCAGCTACTTCAGGTTCGGCAATATCTGGAAAAGCCTGCATTACTGATCCTAATTGAGCTTTCAGTCCGGCAGTATAGGCATCTTTTGCCATGTAAGCTGTTGGATTTCTTATCCAAGTCATCAGTTCTTTAATATCCGTCCACTTGCCATTTTCTCTTTCCTGAAAACCGCCGAGGGCCGGGCCGGTAAGAACTTTAAAAACATTATGACAGGTAGCACATTTTGCATTAAACAAAGCTTTGCCATCCTGGGCACTTAATTTAACTAATGAAAAAATGATAAAGGATAGAAATAGCAATACCTGTTTCGGAGTGAAAGATTTTCCTGGAATCATAGTAGCAATTGATCTGAAAAATGTGGATAAAAAACCTTGACCGGGTGCAAAAATAAGTCATGAAGGTAATAAAACGACAATGCCTTAAAATTTTTTTTGAGCCGCCACCAGACTGCATTTCATCGGAATAACTACATTGGTTTGATAAAGTTGAAAACGGTTTGTCACTGCATTGTCAATCGATATTATCAGTCTTTATTTTGTTCGGGATCGTGCTTGTTTTATCCGATTTTTGATGTTTTAAAAAAATGCTCTCTTTATATGTTCGGAAAATTAAAACAAAAATGGAAGGTTAACGGAGTCCGGCTGGCACTGATTATAACAACATTTGCAGTTGGCGGGAGTGTTACAGGATATACGGCAAAAAAAATCTTGAACTTGCTTTCAATTGAAATGGATTGGCTTTGGGCAATCATCTATATTCTTCTGATAATAATTATCTGGCCGCTGATGGTGCTATTAATAAGTATTCCTTTCGGGCAGTTTCTTTTTTTCAGAAATTATACAAGGAGGCTTGGTGAAAAAACGGGGCTAATAAGATCAAAAAAAGATTAATAGTATTATTTTATTCTCGCCAATTCCATTTCGGCGCCAATAAATCCAAAACTTACCCATTGATTTCCTGCCACCACTTTTTCAAATAGTTCTTTTGCCTTCTCTTTCTTCCCTTTAAACTGGTAATATATACCAAGTGCATATCCAAGTGTAGCGCCACTTCCGTTTTCCTGGCTCTGAATTTTTTCCGCTACTTTGTTTTCATCCCCGGATTTATACATTAATAATATGTTGAGATAATCAAAATTTTCAATAATATCCATGCCTTCCGTTATTTTGGACAGTACCTGGTCGGCTTCTTTTGTTTTACCCGATTTACGCAATGAAATATTCAGCCAGTTGGAACCGGCTATAATCATATCATTGTTGTCCGCCAAATCTATGCACTGCCGGAAAGCAAGCACAGCATTTTTATAATCACCATTAAAATAATAGGCCAGGCCGAGGTGGTACCAGATGTTTGTAAATAAGGAGCCGGTGGGTGTATTGGCAGCATTCGGAATTCCATCCTGTTCCATTTCATCAATCTGATCTTTTATAAGGTTTGTCGCTTTTTTAAGATCATCGATTGCTTTATCAAAACATCGGAGTGTTATATAACGATGGCCCCGATGGCGGTAATACCTTGCATTGGCCGGATAAAGACTTATTCCTTTTGTATAGATGTCAATTGCTCCTTTATAATTTCCCATGTAAGCGGTTCTGCGGCCATACCATATTATATTTTCTGCATTTGTACTGTCGTTAAGATATTTCTTTTTTGCCTGTGCCAGGTTTGATTCCACTATCTTTTTTTCTGAATCATTCAAAACCGGTAAGGGGTGCTGTTTATCTTCGCAATTTTCTTTTTGAGCAAAAGCTTCATAAACAGTAGCCAGAAATAAAATTGATACAAATAATTTTCTCATAATGAAAAGTTACAACTTTGCTATGTTCAAAAAAAGTTTTTATAAATTAATCAATGAAACAAATTGCCATTTTTGCATCGGGCGCCGGCTCTAATGCTGAAAAAATCATCGATCACTTTACCGCGCCATTGCCTGATGAAAAAAGATCGGTAAGGGTTGCGTTGATTGTAAGTAATAATCCTGAGGCCGGTGTTTTAAAAATTGCCAAAGCAAATAATATTCCTGTGCAGATCATAGAAAAAGAAAAATTTTTCCGGGGTAATGCATATGTGGATGAATTAAGGTCGGCAGACATCAATTTTATTGTACTTGCAGGATTTCTCTGGAAGATTCCTTCCGCATTAATAAAAGCTTTCCCTGAAAAGATCATAAATATTCATCCTGCCCTTTTACCAAAATATGGCGGCAAAGGAATGTATGGCCAGCATGTACATGAAGCGGTTATTGCAAATAAAGAAAAAGAAAGCGGCATTACTATTCATTATGTAGATGAACTATATGATCATGGTAAAATCCTTTTCCAGGCTCAATGTCCTGTTTATGAAACAGACAGTGCAGCTATTTTAGCCAATCGGATTCATGTTTTGGAGCATAAACATTATTCCACTGTTATTGAAAAAATATTATCAGATTAAAGATTACCATCCGTTTTGTGTAATTATTTTAACAGCCGCAGCGCTGTTCCTATGCCTTTTTGTTTGTTATTTGCTTCACAAACATCTTTAGTATATTGAAAAAAAATTTACAAATATTTTCCTTATTCCTGTTTTCTCTTTTCTTTTTGCAAAAAAAGTGTTCGGCTCAGCATTTTAAATTAAAGGGTACCGTATATGACAGCACAAAAATCTACCCCATACAATCTGTAAGCATTTTGACCACTTCCGGTAAGGGAGTTGTTTCCGATGCTTTTGGTCATTATGAAATTGAGGTTTCAGAAACTGATTCCATCTGGTTCAGCTATTTAAATAAACCGACAATAAAATTTTCCGTTGCTAAAATTTTTGATTCTGAACATTTTGATATCGCATTGCATATTAATATCCCGGTGTTAAGAGAAGTAGTGGTGAGGCCACGAAACTATAAAATGGATTCCATTCAAAACCGACTTGATTATGCCAAAGCTTTTGATTGGGGAAAACCAAAATTGAAAGCAACTCTTGGCAGCGGTCCCGGTTCATCTGTTGGTTTTGACCTGGATGAAATCATCCGCATGTTCCAGTTTCGTAAAAATAAGAGTGCTGCCGCTTTTAAAGAAAGACTGCTGCAGGAAGAAAGAAATAAGTTTATCGATTATCGTTTCAGCAAAGCACTTGTACTCCGGCTTACCGGTCTTTCCGGGGCGGAAAGAGAAAACTTCATGATGATTTACCGCCCCAATTATGAGTTTTGTATATTGACCGGCGATTACGATTTCCAGTCCTATATAAAAAAATGTTTTGCATTGTATAAATCCGGGAAAAATGGAATTGAGCTGGAAAAAGAGAATTAACTTTCTGTCAGTATTCTTTTATGAGCAATCCATTGCAAAGAAGAATAAAAAAGAAATACCTGAAAAAACAAACCTCACAACAAAATAATATGAAAAAAATTTTTATCCTTTCTGTAACCCTGTTACCGGGCTTTTTTTCTTATTCTCAGAACGGGAATGGCTCTCTTAAAAACAAATCAACCGGACTGCAATTAGTATTGCCGGAAACACAAGGCTTTTCCACTAAACGCTTAAGTAGAATTGATGACAATATCAATCAGTGGATAAAAGAAGAGCAACTGAACGGGGCAACAGCGATTGTTCTTCGTAATGGAAAAATAGTTTATCAGAAATGTTTTGGCTTTGCCAACAAAGAGCAAAACATACCCATGCAGAATGATAATATTTTCCGCATCGCTTCAATGACCAAACCTGTTATCTCCGTTGCAGCCATGATCTTGTATGAAGAAGGAAAGTTTTTACTGGACGATCCCATTTCAAAATTCATACCTGAATTTAAAAATCCTGTAGTGCTGGATAAATACAATGCGGTTGATACAGTCTATACAACTGTTCCTGCAAAAAGAGAAATTACCTTCCGGAATATTTTATCTCATACCTCCGGTATTGGTTATGCACAGATTGGTTCTGACAGAGCCAATGTTATTTATTATAAAAATAAAATTAACGGCGGTATTGGCACTCCTTATTCTACATTAAAAGATGTTATTCCCCGGCTGGCAAAACTTCCTTTATTCAATCAGCCCGGAGAATCATTTTTATATGGTATGAATACAGATGTTCTCGGTTATTTAGTGGAAGTGATTAGCGGAATGCCGCTGGATAAATACCTAAAGCAAAAAATATTTGAACCACTTGGTATGAAGGACACTTATTTTTTTATCCCAAAAGAAAAACAATCCAGGTTGGTATCACTATATATGCAGGATGATAAAGGAAAACTTCGCATTGAAGATTCTCTCATCAGCCTGAACGGAACTTTCTCCAGAGACTTTCCTAAAACACCCGACGGTTCTTATTTTTCCGGTGGCGCCGGATTAAGCAGTACGGCTTATGATTATGCCATCTTTGGGCAGATGCTTTTAAATGGAGGTGAATTTAATGGCATACAAATTTTATCACCCTCTACCATCAGTATGATGGCCTCCAACCAGATTGGCGATTACCTGATGTGGGGGGATATCAATCATACCAGATATTTTGGATTAGGCTTTGGAATTTTTTCTGACTTTGCTCAAAGATCAATGTCCGTTTCCTCCGGCTCATTCGGATGGGATGGTATGTTTGCTTCGCATTTCTGGGTGGATCCAAAAAATAAAATGGTTGTGGTGTTTATGCGCAATATCTGGCCAACACAACATTGGGATTATGGCGATAGAATAAAACCAGTTATTTACCAGGCATTAAAGTGAGAAAAGCTATTAACTGTAAACTAACCAACCTTTAAAC
>JAHEZE010000110.1:8365-10059 GCA_023251235.1 Sphingobacteriales bacterium
GTGTTTATGCGCAATATCTGGCCAACACAACATTGGGATTATGGCGATAGAATAAAACCAGTTATTTACCAGGCATTAAAGTGAGAAAAGCTATTAACTGTAAACTAACCAACCTTTAAACTTTTCTTCGCATGGAACAAACAACACTTGGTATTGGCACACGATTACAACATACCCAATATGGCCCCGGCGTTATTGTCGGTATCCGTTATGCTACTTATCTTATTTCTTTTATCAATCATGGAATAAAAGAAATTGATAAAACAGATAATAAGCTGGATGAAATAATTCCGGAGAATGTTTCTGAAGAAATAGAAACACATGCTGATGTTGAAAAATCATTACTGAAAATTCTCCGGCTTTGGGGAGGATTAACAGAGACTGTTCCTTTAGGGGATCGCTGGCAACATGGTGTAATGTTGCTACAGCCTGCGGATAAAAGTTTAAAGCCAAAAGAAATTCCGATTGAAGATTTCTTTCACAAAGTGGTCATGCTTCGTGACCGATTAAGAGTGCTGGAGCAAAATATCAACAGTCATAAAAAACTGACAGACGAAGACAAAACAAACCTGCAGCAATATATCACCCGCTGCTATGGGTCTCTTACTACATTCAATGTATTATTCAAAAATAAAGAGCATTGGTTTGTGGGAGATAAGGGTGGAAAAGAAGGGTGAGGCCATAAAATCAGGTTGCCAGAAACTCGGAAACTTGTTTAAGCCAACCAGGTTGAATGAAATATTCAAAACTGCGTTTGTCAAATTCTGATCGCTGACGGTCAATCAGGTGGGAATTGTTTCCATAAAGCACCGACCACTTTTGGTTGATGTCATTAATTGTTTCGTTCCTGTTTTTCTTTTGCACCGGTTCATTTTTACCGGAAAGGCCCAGCACTTTGTTTATCTCTTCCACATCAACAGTATATTCCTGTACTGTTTTTTCATAGATAAACCGGATAAGCATCTTTTCTACTTCTGTGAAAGCCTGGCCTTGCTTAGAATTGCTGCCATTGAATTTTAAAGAAATTGTACTATCAACAGCCGAACCAGAAGATTCAGTCTGCTGATCCTTCATTTCTCCAATACCTTTCTGGCTTTCTGTTTTCCTTTTTCTTATTTTATTCCATATAAAAATTATTACCAGAACAAGAAAGGGAGCAGCCAGCCATATCCAAAAATAATTTTTCTTTGCTGAGGCATACTGTTCTTCAATTGGAGAATAGACCTTCTCTCCCTTGTATTCAAAATCTACTCGGGAAAGAGAGATACTATCAAACCGATCAGGGTTTAAATTACCAAAATATAAAGTAGAATCAACGAAGTAAGATATTTCAGTCATATACGGCCCGAAGAATTTCTTTAACTTATTAATTGTTTCCTTTTTGGCAACAAGTTTTTGGTTATTGATAAAATCAATGAGGTAACTGTTAAAGGGACCTTCACTAATAAATGCACCCCATGGACTGTTTATCTCCCACCCGCTTACCCATTTATCATTTTTTAAAATCCCTGATTCTTTCCATTCTCCATTTGCAATGTCAAGTACAAAGAGTTGCCTTTTTTTCGTTTCAGAATGATTGCCTGCTTGTTTAAGGCCATCGTTAATAATTTTTGGCGCTGCCAGATAAAAAAAATTGTTTTTATAATCTACCCAAAAACAGGATGACCCAAAATGCGTCTCAATTTCCCGGTTGG
>JAHEZE010000111.1 GCA_023251235.1 Sphingobacteriales bacterium
AGAAGCCGAGAAAGAAAAATTGCTGACTGTATTGCAAAAAAGCCTGAATGAGATTTATATGTTTAATGCCTCTACTTTACAGTTTGATTATGTGAACGAAGGGGCACTCCGTAACCTTGGCTATTCAATGGGCCAAATGTCAACAATGACCCCATTGGACATCAAACCGGAATATACAATGACAATGTTCCGCAAATTGATAGCTCCAATGATTAACAAGGAAAAAGGAAAAATTATTTTTGAAACGTTTCATAAAAGGGCGGATAGCAGCCTCTATCCGGTAGAAGTGCACCTGCAACTGGTAACCTATTCGGGGCATTCGGTTTTCCTCGCTGTTATACTTGATATTACCGAACGCAAAAAAGCAGAACAGGAACTCACGAAGAGTGAAATAAAATACCGCCAGATGATTGAACGAAACCTGGCAGGTATTTACCAGACCACAACCGGCGGAAAAATTTTGAATTGTAATGAGGCTTTTGCCAGTATGCTGGGTTACGGTTCACAAAAAGAGTTGCTGAATCAGGATGCAGCCATGCTTTATTTTTCTGATGTCGACCGAAATATTTTTTTGAGTAGTTTAAAGAAACAGGGAAAAATAATTAACCAGGAATCCATACTGAAGAGTAAGGAAGGGAAAGCTGTATATGTGATTGAAAGTTGTTTTTTGCAGACAGACCCGGTAACAGGTGATGAGATCATTGAAGGGATAATGGTTGACATTACTGAACGCAAAATAGCAGAACAAAAACTGAAAGAAAGCCGGGAAAGATATTTTTCGTTCTTTGACCAGTCCGCCGATGCTATTTTTATTTTTGATAAAACCGGTCATTTTCTGAATGTGAATAATGTTGCTTCCGACATGCTGGGATATACAAGAAGGGAGCTAAAAAATATGTCTGTTTTTGATATTGTATTTAAAGAAGACCTTGTTGCAAATCCCATACGGATTGATCTTTTGAGTGCCGGTGAATCAGTTATCCGCCAAAGAATTTTTAAAAGAAAAAATGGTAGTCCCGTGGATGTAGAAGTTCATTCTAAAAAATTATTGGACGGTACATATCTGGGTGTAGTTAGAGATGTTACTGAACGCAAAAAAGCGGAAGACAACATAAGAAAAAGCGAAAAGAAATTCAGGGACCTGCTGGAAGCTACTCCCGATGCTATGGTAATAGTAACCGAGAAAGGTAAAATTATAATGGCTAATCATCAGGCAGAAAATATTTTTGGTTACAGTAAAGAAGAACTTATTGATCAGACAGTGGAGATGCTGATGCCTGCCGGCTTCCGCCGCAATCATGGAAAACACAGGAATGAATATTTGGCAAATCCAAAGATAAGGTCAATGGGTACATCTCTTGACCTGATAGCCCTTCATAAAACCGGCGCTGAATTTCCGGTTGAGATCAGTCTTTCTCCTTTGATGACAGAAGAAGGCATGTTTGTATCGGCAGCCATAAGAGATATTACCGAAAGAAAAAGAGCAGAAAAAGAATTGGAAGAATCATACCAATCCGTTCGTCAGTTAACAGGGTACCTGCAAAATGTACGGGAAGAAGAACGTACTTCTATTGCCCGTGAAATACATGATGAACTGGGACAACAGCTTACTGTAATGATGATGGATTTGTCCTGGTTAGACAGAAAAACAAGCACTGAAAATACAGCCATAAAAGAGAAAATATATGATCTGATGGAACTATTGAAAGATACTATTAAATCTGTTCGCAAAATTTCCACCGAGCTTCGTCCCAGTGTACTGGATGATCTTGGTCTTGCCGCTGCTATGGAAATGCACCTGAATGAATTTGAAAAACGATCAGGCATACATACCGAATTCACTGCTCTTGAAAATGAACTTCAACTTAGTACCCACGTAAAAAACAATTTATTCAGAATTTTTCAGGAATCTCTTACCAATGTAGCAAGACATTCAGGTGCTAAAAAAGTAACGGTAAAGCTTGAAATGAAGAATAAAAGAATTGTTTTGATAATAAAAGACAATGGGAAGGGCTTTGATGAACGAAAAATTGGTGCTAAAAAAACCCTTGGAGTATTAGGTATGAAAGAACGGGCCAATGGTATTGGAGGGGATTATCACATTTCAGGAAAACCAGGTAAGGGCACTACCATATTTATAAGCGTTCCTATGCGTAAATGATTTAAGAAAGTACAAAATAATATTTAGATGAAAATTTTAATTGCCGATGATCATGCCATTGTCCGAAGCGGCCTGATACAGCTTTTGCGGGAGGAATACCCCTTCGCCATTATAGAAGAAGCCGGAGATGCTGAAGAGCTCGTTAATAAAGCGATGCAGAAAAAATGGGATAAGTAATCAGTGATATTAATATCCCCGGTTGTGATGCCGGGGATATTAATTAATATCAATCATTATCTCAAAAACAACATCTCTCTGTACTTTGGTAAGTACCATTCACGGTCATCCACTAACAGTTCAAGTTTATCTACATGATATCTTATTTCATCAAAGAAGGCATCTTTTACCTGGCTTTGGTAGGCAATGGCTTTTGTTCTGGTAGCGTTAATATTATTGCAGATCTTCCTGGCTTCAATCATCTTTTCTACCCCCTCACTGGCTTTAGTGATATGCTCTGAAATTTTTTCCAGTATCTGTTTTTGATTACTATATCCTGATTCAGAAATACCGGCTTCTTTTAATCCTTTTATATTATTTGCCAGTAGATTTTGGTACCGGATAGCGGCAGGTAAAATATGACTGGTAGCCAGTTCACCCATAATGCGGCTTTCTATCTGAACTTTTTTAATATACTTTTCTAACTCTATTTCGTGGCGGGCTTCTAACTCTGAATGGGTGACCACTTTATTGCTTTCAAAAAGTTTTTTCGCTTTTTCAGTTACCATTGCATCCAGTGCAAGTGGTGTGGTTTTTACATTGGGCAATCCTCTTTTCTCTGCCTCTTTTTCCCATTCCTCACTATAATTGTTACCCTCAAATAATATTTTTTCGCTGGCAACAATATATTCACGTATCACATGCATAATGGCTATTTCCTTCTTTTCGCCTTTCTCAATAAGAGCATTTACATCTTTAATAAATTGTTTCAGAGTATCAGCCATTATTGTATTCAGCACAGTCATAGCATTAGCACAGTTAGCTGAAGAACCTACTGCACGGAACTCAAATTTATTTCCCGTGAAAGCGAAAGGTGATGTCCTGTTTCTGTCAGTATTATCCAGTAATAGCTCTGGAATACTTTTATGAATGTCAATCTTCAGCATGCTTTCATCAGTCTCATCCATTTTATCCTTTACCCTTTCTTTGATTTCTTTCAAAACCTTTGTGAGGTACTCACCAATAAACACGGAAATAATTGCCGGAGGAGCTTCATTGGCGCCAAGACGATGATCATTTTGTGCTGAAGCAATCGAAGCTCTTAATACATCAGCATAATCATGAACGGCTTTAATTGTATTTACAAAAAATGTAAGGAACATCAGGTTGGTCTTGGGTGTTTTTCCGGGAGCCAATAAATTTACCCCGGTATCAGTGGCCATGCTCCAGTTATTATGCTTGCCGCTTCCATTAATTCCAGCAAATGGTTTTTCATGCAACAAAACTCTCAGTTTATGACGACGTGCTACACGATCCATAATATCCATCAATAAAGAATTATGGTCTACCCCTACACTTACTTCTTCAAAAATGGGAGCACATTCAAACTGGGCTGGCGCTACTTCATTATGTCTTGTACGTAATGGGATTCCCAGTTTGTATGATTCAGTTTCGTAATCCCGCATAAAAGCATATACTCTTTCAGGGATTGAACCAAAGTAATGATCTTCCAGTTGCTGACCTTTTGCAGGACCATGGCCATAAACAGTTCTTCCACTCAGTACAAGATCAGGACGGGCATTAAACAATCCCTCATCAATTACAAAATATTCCTGTTCCCAACCAAGAGTAGCAGTCACTCTTGTTACATTACGGTCAAAATAATTACAAACTTCAACAGCGGATTTATTCAAAGCCTCCAAAGCTTTCAATAAAGGTGCTTTATAATCCAGAGATTCACCAGTGAAAGAAACAAAGATGGTGGGGATACAAAGTGTTTTACCTTCTCCAATATCCATAATAAATGCCGGCGAGGAAGGATCCCATGCCGTATATCCTCTTGCTTCAAAGGTTGCCCTTAAACCACCACTGGGAAAGGACGAGGCATCCGGTTCCTGTTGTATCAATGCATCTCCTTCAAATTGTTCAATTGGTGTGCCATCACTTTTTAAAGTAAAAAATGAATCATGTTTCTCTGCTGTGCTGCCTGTAAGCGGTTGAAACCAGTGGGTAAAATGAGTTACACCCTTGCTTTCTGCCCATGCACGAATACCATTACTAATTTGGTTGGCCATGGATCGGTCAATCTTTTGACCAGCTTTAATGGAAGCCATTAAACTTTTATAAGCTTCATCGCTTAAATACTTCCTTGCTGTTTTTGAAGTAAAAACATTTTCACCAAAAATGCCTGTAATAGCAGGACTGCTTCCTACTATAACTTCCGGTCCGGAAGAAAGGTTTTGAATTGCATTAAATCTTAGAGACATGTGTATATTGTTTGATTATGAATAATTGCATTTCAAAATTAAAGGGTAAGCTTGATTGAAAAGCTTACCCTTCTGATTGTGTATAAATTTTTTCTTGTCTTTTCAGATAAGGAAAAATAATTTGATGAACTCAGGCCACTTTCTTTTCTTCAATTGATGAAGATACTTCTGCCGATTTAACTGTTGTAATAATCCGGGCTGCTACTTTATAAGGATCAGCCGCACTATTTGGCCGGCGATCTTCCAGCCAACCTTTCCATCCTCTTTCGACTGTGCCAATCGGGATACGGATAGAAGCTCCTCTATCGGAAATTCCGAATTTAAATTCATCAATTGCAGCAGTCTCATGCTTTCCAGTCAGTCGAAGATGATTATCTGGTCCGTATACTTCGATGTGTTCGGTTATTACCGGCCTGAATGCTTCACAAACCTGTTCATAAATTTCCTGGCTACCGCAGGTTCTTAAAAGTGTATTTGAAAAATTTGCATGCATTCCGCTACCATTCCAGTCAAGGTTGCCAAGTGGCTTACAATGCCAATTAATTGAGACACCATATTTTTCGCCTATTCTTTCCAGTAAATAACGTGCTACCCAAACCTGGTCTCCGGCTGCTTTCGCACCTTTAGCAAATATCTGGAACTCCCATTGGCCAGTAGCAACTTCGGCATTTATTCCTTCTACATTTAATCCTGCGTCAAGGCAAGCATCAAGATGTTCTTCAACAATTTGACGTCCGTAGGCATTTTTAGCACCAACAGAACAGTAGTAGGGTCCTTGCGGTCCCGGAAAACCGCCTTCGGGAAATCCAATTGGTTTATTTGTTTCGGGATTCCATAAGAAATATTCCTGCTCAAAGCCAAACCAGAAATCATTGTCGTCATCTGTAATTGTTGCCCTGCCGTTTGATTCATGAGGCGTGCCATCAGGATTTGAAACTTCACACATTACCAGGTATGCGTTTTTTCTTTGGGGATCTTTTGTGATAAAGACTGGTTTCAACAAACAGTCAGATGAGCCGCCTGGAGCCTGTTCGGTGGAAGACCCATCAAAGCACCAGCCCGGACAGTCCTCCAATTTACCGCTGAAATTATGTTCAATTTTTGTTTTACTTCTAAGGCTTTGTATGGGCTTATATCCATCAAGCCATATGTATTCAAGTTTTGCAGCTGACATAGTACTATTTTTTTTTAAATTAAAGTGTTATTTACACTTTGCAAAAAAAAGAAATATCATCATTCAGTCCAACTATTTTTTATTTTAATACCGATTTATTATAAATATGTGGAAAAATTTATAAAAATATATTTAATATTATAAAGAAATGGCGTATAACTCAACAATAATTAAACATTATTATATTTTTTAATATTATTCATAAATATTCTATAAACCTTTTCCCAGTCAGTAGAGCAAACCACCGGAGTCATAAGAAAAGGTATAATAATGCTTCTATATCTTACTATGGCTCCTAAAAAGCTAACAGTATAGCCAATAGTTAAAAGGAAAGAAAATGAGAAAAAAATGCAGAACCAAATAAATTGTTTTGAACGAACTCCATTTGTTCTCCAGATCAGAAAACAAAGAAAAAGTAAAAGTAGCAGAATTGTTTCAGTTGCTGCTGCAAGTGAAAGAAGATGTTTAACATCTCCCGGATAGGGACGCAATGTTGTTGTCTCTAATGCCCTGGGACTATTTAAAAGAAAACTTAATGGAGTAGGTTTTAATTCTGATAATTTAATCCCGGAGTTTCCCTGGAGCTGCTTGAAGGCCTGTTGTTTGTTTACTACTGCCTGTGGAAAATCCAGATCAGGAGAAATATATTTAGCTGAAAAGAAAAAAAATGTAAAAAGTAAATAAACTGAAGCAAATATTATTATCCCATTTTTTGAAAATTTATATGAATAATACCAGGCAATAAGTGCTGGCAATAATAAAATAAGAATGAAATTTCTGAAGGATAATATGATAAGCAGCGAGATGGCTATAATGAAAATTCTTTTCCTGGAGAAGTGTTGTTCTTTTAATGCAAAATAAAAATTAAACATAACAAGACTTGTTGCCATAAATACTAAACCGTCTTTATGAATCCCACTGGTCCAGTATAAAAATGAAGGAATAAGAAAAGTTGCGAATATTATCTGGATTTTTTTCCCTGGAAAAATATCTTTCATAACCCGGTAAAAAGCAATAGGGCCAAAAAGAGTGAGAAAGGAATAAAAAATAACATTGACATAGTAATTCCCAAAGCTGAATATGTTGAAGATGGAAAGGAGTTTAATAAACATATTGGCTTTAAGGTCATTCCACCAGGAATTACTAGAGTCAAAGAATCCACCGAATTTATTTTCATAACCACTTTGAAAAAGATTGGTAATGTATTCAGAAGGGTTATGAAATAGCAGCTTGTATTCAACGATACTAGCATGATGGTACCCCCAGGTATCAAACATATAGGCAAATTGTCCGTAATAAATACCAATCCACCCGTATAATATGCCTGCCATTACTTTCAACAAAAAAAGAATGATCAATTGAGCATTACTGAGCCCGGATTTTTGAAAAAAGCGAGTCTTTGTAACTAGCCAGGCAAAAAAAATAAGGTATCCGCCAAATAAAAGATATTCCAAACCGAAGAATGTTTATTAGTGCAATAATAGAAAATATTAACGGTAAAAAGTTGACAACTTAATTTCAAAAACCTGCTCTGCAGTTTGTAGTTTTGCCTTTCTTAAAAAATTATGGAAATAACTGTAAAAACTGCCGAACAACTTCGCATAACTGCTGAAGAATTTGAATTGATAAAACAAAAACTGGGACGATCGCCAAACTTCAATGAGCTCTGCGCTTTTAGTGGCATGTGGAGTGAACATTGCAGCTATAAAAATTCTATCAAGTGGCTAAAGACATTGCCCAGGGAGGGCGGAAGAATGCTTGTAAAGGCTGGTGAAGAGAATGCGGGATTAATGGATATAGGGGGTGGGCTGGGTGTGGTATTTAAAATTGAATCGCATAATCATCCTTCCGCCATTGAACCTTTCCAGGGTGCTGCTACGGGCATAGGTGGAATTCATCGTGATATTTTTACAATGGGCGCCAGACCAATTGCAGCATTAAATTCTTTACGTTTTGGGAATTTAGAAGAAGATAAAACACAGCATCTGTTAGCAGGTGTTGTTCATGGTATTGGTCATTATGGTAATTGTTTTGGTGTGCCAACTGTTGGTGGAGAAATATATTTTGATGAATGTTATCATACTAACCCCTTGGTAAATGCAATGAGTGTTGGTATTGTTAAAACGGGGGAAACTGTTTCTGCTATTGCAAAGGGACCCGGTAACCCGGTAATGTTTGTTGGAAGTGCTACAGGTAAAGATGGTATTGGGGGCGCTTCATTTGCTTCAGCAAACATTACAGAAGAAAGTGCCCAGGATTTACCTGCCGTACAAGTGGGTGATCCATTTCAGGAAAAAAAGTTGCTGGAAGCCTGTCTTGAAGTAATACAAACCGGTGCAATAATAGGTATGCAGGACATGGGTGCAGCAGGAATCATTTGTTCCACTTCTGAAATGAGTGCAAAAGGTGAAGTGGGTATGAGGATCGATCTTGATAAAGTTCCTACCCGGCAAAAGAACATGAAGGTCTGGGAACTTTTACTTAGTGAAAGCCAGGAAAGAATGTTATTGGTTGCGGAAAAAGGAAGAGAAGAGGAAGTGATAAAGATTTTTGAAAAATGGGATCTGCCTTGCTCAGTGATCGGCAAAGTAACGGGTGATGGCTTGCTGAATTTTTATATGCATGGAGAATTGGAAGCTTCATTACCTGCCAACGAGCTTGTTTTAGGCGGCGGTGCTCCGCAATACACAAGGGAATATTCAGAACCAAAATATTTTCAGGAAATAAATAAATTCAATCCCGACTCAATTCCTGTTCCGGATGACTTAAAAGCTGTCGCAGAAAAAATCATTAAACTTCCTTCTATTGCATCCAAGCGATGGATCTACACTCAATATGATAGCACGGTAGGAACTGTAAATGCATCCACCAATGAGCCTTCGGATGCTTCAATTGTATTGGTGAAAGGAACTAAAAAAGCCCTGGCAATCAAAACTGATTGTAATAGTCGTTATGTATTTGCAGATCCTTATAAGGGGGCAATGATAGCTGTAAGTGAAGCTGCAAGAAATATTGTTTGCAGCGGCGGGCTCCCCATAGGAGTTACCAATTGTTTGAATTTCGGAAACCCTTACGATCCCGAAGTTTATTATCAATTTGTACAGGCCATTAAAGGTATGGGCGAAGCATGCAAAAAATTTGATACTCCGGTTACAGGTGGTAATGTGAGTTTTTATAATCAAAATCCTGATGGACCGGTTTTCCCGACACCCACCATTGGTATGGTTGGGTTGTTGGAAAATATTAAAAATAAAATGACTTTGGATTTTAAAGAGGAAGGCGACGTAATTTATCTCTTAGGAATTTCAAATAACGATATCAATTCTTCTCAATATCTAAATAAAATTTGTGAAGTTGAATTTTCACCTGCTCCTTACTTTGATCTGGATGAAGAATTTGTTTTGCAAAAACAAATAAGTGAATTGATAACAAAGAAACTTATTCAATCTGCTCATGATATAAGTGAAGGAGGATTGTTTGTGACATTATGTGAATCTGGCTTTGATCGTGAACTTGGATTTACATTAGAGACCAAAGAAGGTTTACGAAAAGACGCCTGCTTATTTGGCGAAGGACAAAGTAGGGTAGTCGTAAGTGTAAAAGCTGATTTGATAAATGAATTTGAAAGTAATTCAGATAATATTCCTCATGAGAGAATCGGCCTGGTAACAAGTGGTGAAATGCTGGTAGATGGTGATTTCTGGGGAACAATTGATTGGTGGAAAGATGAATATAATACAGCTTTAGAGAATCACCTTTCGAAGGAAGAAGCCGGCGCTGCTTTGAATACAATTTAATTGAATGGAAAAAAAATCAGCTATTCTTGTTACAGGTGTTGCCGGTTTTATAGGAAGTTATATGCTGGGCTTCCTCAACAAACAGGGATTTAAGAATATCATCATTGCTGACGATTTCAGCAAAAACGAAAAAAAACAAAATTACATTGATAAGTCTATCCTGATAAAAGTTGAAAGAGAGGAATTGTTTGATTGGCTAAGTAAGAATATTTTGGAAATTGACCCGATGAATATCGGGTTTGTATTTCATCTTGGTGCAAGAACTGATACAACCGAGTTTGATTATTCCATTCATGAAAGGCTGAATGTAGAGTATTCAAAAAAAATCTGGAACTACTGTACCGAAAATAA
>JAHEZE010000033.1:0-2976 GCA_023251235.1 Sphingobacteriales bacterium
ATACACATCTGCATCGGGGCGCAGGAGTTCACGAACCGTATCAGCCATTGCTGCTACTTCTTCACGTTCGGTTGCTTTCAGGTAAGCACTCATCTTTTCATCATAGGCAAACAAAGAACAGGTGGCTCCGATTTCAGCACCCATATTACAAATGGTTCCTTTGCCGGTTGCACTTAAACTATCTGCTCCATCTCCAAAATATTCTATAATGGCTCCGGTGCCGCCTTTTACAGTTAGTTGTCCTGCTACCCAAAGAATAACATCTTTGGCAGAAGTCCAGCCACTTATTTTTCCGGTTAGTTTTACTCCAATAACTTTTGGCATTTTTAATTCCCATGGTAAACCGGCCATTACATCTACTGCATCTGCACCGCCCACTCCGATTGCTATCATTCCTAATCCACCGGCATTGGGAGTATGAGAATCTGTTCCGATCATCATACCACCCGGGAATGCATAATTTTCTAACACTACCTGGTGAATGATTCCTGCGCCGGGTTTCCAGAATCCGATCCCATATTTATCAGAAATACTGGAAAGAAAATCATACACTTCACGATTGGTTTCAATGGCTAACTGCAAATCTTTTTTTGCGCCCACTTTTGCCTGTATTAAATGATCGCAGTGCACCGTAGAAGGAACAGCTACAGTTCTGCGGCCCGCAGTCATGAACTGCAATAAGGCCATCTGTGCTGTAGCATCCTGCATAGCTACACGGTCAGGAGCAAAGTCCACATAATCCTTTCCTCTTATATGTGGTTTAGTGGCCGTGTGAGATAAATGCGAATACAATATTTTTTCAGTAAGTGTAAGCGGCTTGCCAACCAGTTTGCGGGCAGCATCCACTTTTGCAGGTAAATCACTGTAAACTTTTTTGATGAGATTGAGATCGAATACCATGAGGAGTAATTAAAAATTATGAATTAAGAATGCAGCGAAAGTACGAAAACTACATGTTTCTAAAATGACCGGATGGATAAATAAAATTTAATATCTTGGGCATCTTAACTTAACCAATTGATGAAATGAGGAATGAACACTTAAATTCTTTTATTGAATGCTTTTCAAGTTCCTCTTTACTTTTTAATACCAAAAAACCTTCTCTTATACAGGATATTCAAAACTTGTTATTATTTTTAAATGTTTAATTCTTTGATCAAACAGAAAAGCAATAAGCTGTTTATCTATTTCCTGATCGGCTGGACACTTATCTGTCTTATTCAGAATTATTATACAGATGCCAGTGGGGAAGAAGCTTATTACTGGTTGTTTTCTCAGCATCTGGACTGGGGCTACCTGGATCATCCACCCGTAACTGCATTCATATTGAAACCGGGGTATTGGCTTTTACACAATAACCTGGGTTTAAGATTGGGGATTCTTGTTTTGAATATTCTTACCATCATTGTACTCAGGAAAACCCTGTCGATACAAAATGATAAACTCTTTATCTGGGTTATGCTTGGGCTGTTACCTGTTCATTTAGGATCGTTACTGGTGAAAACTGATGTGCCTCTTATTTTCTTTACAGCATGGTTTTTTTTCCTGTATAAAAATTATCTTCAGAAAGATAAACCGGTAACCGTTTTTTTACTGGCACTCTCCATCGCTTTACTTATTCTAAGCAAATACCATGGGGTCCTGGTTGTGTTTTTTACATTATGTTCAAATATTCGGTTACTGGGAAAAAAATCTTTCTGGGCAGTTGCGGGTCTTTCTTTACTTTTCTTACTGCCTCATTTTTACTGGCAGTATACACATGATTTTGCAAGTGTTCGTTTTCATCTTTACAACAGGGAAGACCTGGGTTTTAAATGGATGAATGTTGTCAAATACATATTAATGCAGCCTGTGGTTTTTGGTCCTTTGATTGGTGTGATGCTTTTTGCTGCAAGTGCTTTTCACAAAACCATATCAGCATTTCACAGGGCTCTTAAGTTTAATATTCTTGGGGTGCTTCTTTTCTTTTTAATTTCCGCATTCACTGTTGAAATTCATAAACACTGGACAAGTGTTTTAATGGTCCCATTAATTCTGCTGGGGTATGAATACATGATTGAAAGGGAAAACTGGAAGAAGGTATTGCGGTATGTAGCAATTGCGAGTTTAGTTATCATTATTCCATTCCGTCTTATACTCGCATTTGATTTCCTGCCACAATCTCTCAGTAAAAAAATGGAAGTACTTCATCATTGGGATACCTGGGCGGAAGAAATAAAAGGACTATCCCATGGATTACCGGTGATGTTTATAGATGGTTATGAACAGGCATCGAGATACAGTTACCTGAGTGGAACAGAAGTACATTGTTATAATACTTTTGACTACCGGGAAACCCAACATGATTTGTGGCCATTGGAAGATAGTCTGCAGGGAAAAACTGTTTTTGTAGTCAATCGGAATGACGGTAACCCGGTATACAAACAATACACAACACTAATAGGGAATAAAATTTTTTACCGGGTGATAGAAAATTTCAGATCATTCCGGAAAGTAACCGTAAGCATGACGGGAGGTGAAATAATTGCAAAACCCGGTGAACAGATCACCGTTAATATTTCTATTGTCAATAAATATAATTATCCGGTTGATTTTTCTTCAGTAGAAGACAGAAAAGTTTTTTTAAATGCACATTTTTTAGTGGGGTTAAATCAAAAATTGAATGAACAAATACAAATTTTAACGGATACCATTGTCTCTAATAGCCATGTATCAAAAACAGTAGAGTTCAAAGTGCCATCAGTACCGGGTAAATATGATTTGCGGTTTTCAATCCAGGTAGAAGGGATTGAGGCCCCAATCAACAGTCATAAATACAAAGTCAAGGTAAAAGAATAAGGCTTCAGCCCAACTGTTCATTTAGTTTTCAACAGCATTGCAGGGATTAAGGAATTTAATTAATTTAGTTGTATGAATCGTTTCAAAAGCTTTGTTGAATGGAATGCATTTGGTGTATGCACTGCAATAGGAGAGAGG
>JAHEZE010000033.1:3076-29252 GCA_023251235.1 Sphingobacteriales bacterium
TTTTAAGGAATCAAGATTTTTAAATACGGGTACCCTTTCCGGTAAATAAAATGTATAAGAAGGATGAAAGATCTGGTAAGCAACGACCTTGTCGTATTTTTTTACCATATCAATTGTTTTCGACATGGGGTTTTGGTTAAAAATAACAGGATAAAGCCAGTTGAAGAATATTAAATGAAAAATTGTATAAAGGACAAATAAAGACACCAGGGATTTTTTGAATTGCTTCTTCAACATAAAATAAAAGGCGATAATACCGGCTGCCGTAAGAATCAAAAGAAAAGTGGACAAGTTTTCAAATCCCTTTGTATTGATTTCTTTTTTTATTCCGAAATAGGCTGCTATCGGCAAAGCAATATTGATGATAAGCAGAATAATAAAAGGATAAATTTTTGTTTTACTTTCTCCATTCCATACTTTATTAATATAATATCCTGGTATAATTGCAATAAATGGGTAACAGGGCATAACATAATTGGGCAACTTAGTACTGCTGATACTGTAAAAAGCGATGAAAATTGCCACTACACAAAAGGCCAGTTTCATAAAAGGGTTGCTAAACCGTTGTTTAAAATTTCTTAGAGCCTCACCAATGAAAATAGAAGCCGGCAACATTCCCAATAATGCAATGATGGGAACAATGATAAAAAAACCGCCATGTCCTTCCATAGTTTCTGAAAACCTTCCAAGATTGTTTTTAAGAAAAAAACCTTTTGTCCATTCGCCATTAGTAGCTTTATGCACCAGCCAATACCATGGTATTGCCACCAACAGCATTATGATGCCGGCTAAAAGAATTTTCCAGGAGAAAATTTCTTTTATTCTTTTTTCCCAAATCAACCAGATGAAAATGGCTCCGCCCGGTAATGCAATTGCTACCGGACCTTTTGCTAATGTTCCTAATCCCATGGCAACAGCACAAATCAGCAACCAGTAAAATTTTTTCTCTTTGAAAAAAGCACAGGCTGTAAAAATGGAAGCAGTATTTAAAAAAATCAGATAGGGATCGGGTACTGACAACCGAAACTCAAACAGGAAGTGTGTAGAGGCCAGCAGAACAAGTGAGGTAAACATCGCATGACGTTGTGATGAAAACCTGTTGACAAAAAACCAGGTAGTGAAAATGGTAAAGACACCAAACAGGGCTGAAAAAAATCTTGCTCCCCATTCTGTTATCCCGAAAATTTTGAATCCGCCAAACATAAAAAAATAATGCAATGGCGGTTTTGAGATTCTTAAAGCTCCATTGAAAGAGGGAACGATCCAATCACCCCGTTCATACATCTCCCGGGCACATTCCGCATTTCTTACTTCATCATAGATCCATAAAGGAACTTTTCCAAGACCTGAAAAAAGAAGAATGATTGATAATGAAAAAAGAAAAAGCAGTTGCTTGTTTTTTATCTGCATTGTAAATAGAAAACTTTTATTGACAGTCAAAGATAATCGATAAGAAAATATATCATTAAGAGGTTACAACCAGTTCAGCTTTATATTTTTAATTTCTTTATTATTCATTTTATTTTTCAGGAGGTTGAGAATTTCTTTTTGCCCGGGAATTTTTCCTTCATGTGTTTCCACATACATGTTATCAAAAAAATGATAGCCGTTGTCTTCAATTATTTTAGAAAGTATTTCCGTTTCAGCTCCTTCCACATCCATTTTAATAACATTTATCTGACGATTAAGGCTTTTGATAAAAGTCAGGAGATTGATCACTTCAATAGTGATTCCTTTTGTTCCCGATACATTTTTCTTTTCTTTAATGATGGAGGAACCTACCGTAAATGGTATTTCATCATTTACCTGATCAATATGTGAATAAAGTGTTACTTCAGCATCTTTATCCCAAACACCTTTATTAATACAGGTAACATGGGGGTTATTATTAAATCGCTCAGATAAAATTTTAAAAGCGATTGGATCGGGTTCAAAAGCATAAACTGTAGCTCCTGTTTTGGCAAATTGATTTGTAATATCGCCGGTATTTGCACCGCAATCTATCACAACAGAATCTTTATTCAGTTTTTTAAGAATCGGAATAAGTTTCAGATAACAAAGCCATAAAGCGCCTTTGTTTAAAATGATTCTTTTCAGAAGAGATATTTTCATTATTCTATAACCAATTCCCTTGTTAACTACAGAATAATCTTCATCATTTTTTAATGGATCATTGAAAATAAAATAAAAGCCCCATACTGAAGCAAGCAAATTCGAAAGATAGAACAGAAGGCTTATGACAATAGCAATGTGTGGATCAAGACTAAAATATTTAGCTCCTTCAACAAAAACAAGTTCCCTTGTGCCAAGGCCACCTCCGAGTGAAATGGGGATGACTGATATTACACTTGCGATTAGAAAAATAAAAATCCATTCACTATTGTGAAGGGGCAAATGCAAAGCCATCAAAATACAATACACACAAATTACCATGAATGCCTGTACGGCGATACCCCAAAGGAAGGTGGGCCAGAATCCGGGTAAAAAATCTTTAAGAATAAAACGAACTACTAAATATAAAACAACAACTGCCAATACGGAACCAATTATCAGGATGGTATAAAAAAATTTCTTATCAAGAACAATTACTCCATAAGCTGACATAATGAGTCCCAGTGCCAATAAACCACTAAATCTGTCGAGTAAAACTGCGGTTGTGGTTTTCTTATAGGAAGTATTGTACTTCTTATTTAATAAAATAACTTTATAGGCATCACCACTGATAGCTCCGGGTAAAAAAAGATTATAATACATCCCGAGCCAATAAAGCTTGATATTTTGCCATTGGGTAAGGCGAATGTTGATGTTTTTAAAGTAAATATTTAACCGGAAAGAGGACAGCAACTTGCCAAACATGAAAGCAGCTATTGCCAGTAACATAAACAACCACTCTGATTTTAATAAGGCATCTTTTGCCTGGTTAAAGTCAATTTTTCTTGAAATATACCAGAAGCAAAAAACAGTTACTGCAATTTTCAGCAGTAACTTGAGAGCCTTTACTGTAGGTGATTCTTTTTTTATTGGGGCGTCTTCCATTTCAATTTCCCTTTTCAGAAAAGGTTGGATACATTTAGGTGCATAACTTTCAAAACAGGTGCAAGTAAAATCAAAATGATGACAAAAAAAATTATACTGCTGCTTCTTCCATTTTTCATTTTCTTAAAAATAAAGGCACAGGATAAACCTTTAGTAAAGGGGATGACGATCAGCAAGTCTGTTAAGATTAAAAGGCAACAGTATAAACTGGATGCATCTGAAAAAATGGATGAGGCTGTAATTGTGATTGAGGGAGATAATATTACGATTGACTTTAATAATGCAATACTGACCGGAAGCAGTAAAAAAAAGAATCCAGATGAATTTTTTGGAATAGCAATTCTGGTCAGGAATAGTAAAATGGTGACAATAAAAAACCTGAAAGCAAAAGGATACAAAGTAGCCTTGCTTGCAAGAGACGTAACAAGTTTAACTATTGAAAACTGCGATTTCAGTTATAACTATCGCCAGCATCTGAACAGTACGCAGGAGAAAGAAGATATTTCTGACTGGTTGAGTCATCATCAGAATGAGAATGATGAATGGTTACGCTATGGCGCTGCTATATATTTACGCAATTGTGATTTTACCATTGTAAAAAATACGAAAGTTATCGGCGGTCAGAACGCCTTGATGATGATGAATTGTAATTATGGGAAAATTTATAATAATGATTTCTCATATAACTCCGGATTGGGATTAGGCATGTATCGTTGCAGCAATAATCTTATTGCGTACAATAAAATTGATTTTAATGTCCGGGGATATAGTCATGGCATTTATAACCGCGGGCAGGATAGTGCCGGCATATTGATTTATGAACAGAGCAATAGTAATTATTTTTATAAAAATTCTGTTACTCATAGTGGTGATGGATTTTTTCTTTGGGCAGGACAGACCACGATGGACAACGGTCAGGGAGGGTGCAATGATAATGTGGTTACCGGCAATGATTTTTCTTATGCTCCCACTAACGGTATTGAAGCCACTTTCAGCAGGAATGTATTTACCAAAAACCGGGTCTTTGAATGTGATAATGGTCTCTGGGGTGGGTATAGTTATAATACAATCATTGCAGGCAACCAGTTTCGGTTTAATCGTATCGGTATTGCTATTGAACATGGCCAGAAAAATGAGATCCACCATAATATTTTTTACCAGGATAAAGAAGCTATACGTCTATGGGGAAGAAAAGAACAACCTTCTGATTGGGGCTATGCAAAAAACCGCGATACACGAAGCCGTGATTATATCATTGCCAACAATAATTTTAATGGTAACCAACTTGTATTGAACCTCAACAGAACAGAAAAAGTGAATGTCTTTGATAATATTTATACTGATGTTACCCAACTTTTTAAAATCGATTCAACTGTCAACAGGTTTGATACAGCAAAATATGATGAGATAGCCCGGATGGTCAGTATAGACAGCGCAGAACTTGTTCCTGATATTCCTTCACCCCAAAATGCTTTTAAAGGCAGCGCTGCACTGGCAGGCAGAAAAAATATTTTAATAACAGAGTGGGGCCCTTATGATTTCCGTAGCCCAATCATCTGGAATACGAATCCTGCAGATACATCAGGTATTATGAAATTTGATATGCTGGGGCCCAAAGGAAAATGGAAGATCAAAAGATTTCGTGGAGTAAAAGATATTTCTGCAATGAACGGCGAATTTCCTGTTTCAATTACTGCAACCAAACTTGTTGAAAACACAACAGATATTTTTATTGAAATGGAATTTACCGGATCGGCCATTACCACTCCATTCGGTCAAACGGTTTCTGCCGGCAAGCCATATATATTTTCCTTTAAAAAATTTTTTCAACCAATTGAGTTTACTGTTAACTGGTTTTCGTATGATTTTTCAGTTCATGATCCGATAAAAACCGGGCAGATCACTCCTCCAAATATAAAGTTGAGGCCAATTAAAACTGAACAAACAAAAAAGCTGGATTATGCATGGTGGGGGGGAATTAAAACTGATGATGGAGAAAACAAACAGTTTATAACTTCTGCCAGCGGTTCTGCAATTCTGCTGAAAGGAACTTACGAATTGGGAGTTACGTGGGATGATGCCGTAAGGGTGTACGTTGATGGGAAACTTGTAATTGATGAATGGAATCCTTCTTTATACAAATTTGATGAATCACCTCACAGAACTATAAAACTTCGGTTAGAAGGAGAGCATATTTTTTCTGTGGAACATGTAGAACTGGGAGGATTTGCAACATTGAGTCTGAAGTTGAAAAAAATAGATTAGTAGGTTGCTAAAAATGATTACCTGCTGTTTGCGTCGTTCATTCTTATCATTCTTCCTTTAAATTTTTTTCCATCGATGGAACGTATCATCTGGTTTGCTGCTTTTTTATCTACTTCTATCCAACTGTTCATTTCTTTCATATCAATTCTTCCCAATACTTCTTTACGCAGATCACTCATGTCTAAAATGAACTGAAGAAAACTGGCTTTGTAAAAACCATCTTTTGTTCCCAGGTTGACAAATAACCTTTGGTAATCTCCATTACCATCAAATTTTCTACCACCTGTATCCCGGCGAAAACTTCTTTCTCTGGGTTCATCAAACCTTGAGGATCTTTTAATGGGTTGCCGATCAATATTTCTTTCTCTTAGGTTAAGATTTTCAGCATTTTCATAATATTTCAGGAAGCGGTCAAATTCCATGGCTGCCACTCTTTTCAATATTTCCTCTTTGCTGACGTCGGCAAATTTTTCCTGAAGTGTTGGCAAATAAGTTTCATAATCACCATGGCTGATATCCGTTTGCATCAGTTTATCCATAAATGAAAAGAATTGCTTTCTGCAAACATCTTTTCCTGAAGGGATATCCAGCTTATGAAAAGGAACCTGCGTCAATCTTTCAATTTGTTTTATTCTTCCAATCTCCCGGCTATTCACGATGCTCATACACACGCCGGTTTTTCCGGCACGGCCTGTACGGCCACTGCGATGAGTATATACTTCTATATCATCCGGCAATTCATAATTGATAACATGGGTGATGCCCTGCACATCTATTCCTCTTGCTGCTACATCCGTAGCAATTAATAATTGTAATGATTTTTCACGAAACTCAGCCATTACTTTATCCCGTTGTGGCTGTGTCAGGTCACCATGCAGTGCATCAATATCATACCCTTCTCTTGTCAGCTTTTCGGCAATCTTCTGGGCATCCAGTTTTGTTCTTGTAAATATGAGACCATAGATGCCCGGATTAAAATCAATTAATCTTTTTAATGTTTCATAACGATGCTGTGATGAGGCAACATAAAACTGGTGATCGGTATTTATATTGGCAGTATTCATTTTACCCACCGTTATCTCTACCGGCTGCTTCATATATTTTTTGCTGACCTTTCTTATTTCCGGTGGCATGGTGGCGCTGAATAGCCAGGTACTTTCCCGGTTAGGTGTATTTTGTAAAATAAATTCAATGTCATCCTGGAAACCCATGTTCAGCATTTCGTCCGCTTCATCAAGAACTACATATTGTATCTTTTCTAAATTGATTGCTTTCCTTTCAATCAGGTCAATCAAACGTCCTGGTGTTGCAGTAACTATCTGAACACCTCTTTTTATATCTCTTATTTGTGTGCCGATTGAAGCCCCACCATAAACGGCCACGACT
Source organism: Sphingobacteriales bacterium (assembly GCA_023251235.1). GTDB lineage: Bacteria > Bacteroidota > Bacteroidia > Chitinophagales > Chitinophagaceae > VBAS01. Next base: position 9,764 of record JAHEZE010000033.1, read on the forward strand.
TGTATACTGGAGATAAATTTTTTGAAAAGTTCTATTTCATTTACAATCTGCATGCATAATTCCCTGGTAGGACATACTATCAGGGCTTGCGGAAATTTTTGTTTGCTGTCTACCAATTGTAATAATGGTAGACCAAAGGCTGCAGTTTTACCCGTTCCTGTTTGCGCTAATCCAACAAGATCTTTTGTTCCACTTAATAATACAGGAATGGTTTTCTCCTGGATAGGAGTGGGGGTTTTAAATCCTAATGCATCAGTAGCCTGAATTAATCTTGCATCCAATCCTAATCCTTCAAATGTCAGCATGAAATGTCAAAAATTTCGGCAAAGGTAGCCTTATTAAAGGCTATTAACAGTTTTAATTTAAAGTGAATAAGATCATTCATCTTATCCCGGAGAATTATTACAATTTTACATTTTGGTTTAAGATTTGGCATCATTCCTGTTTATTTAAAAAAATCAATTTAATATGAAAACAAAATTTATTCTTGCCCTTTTCTCCCTGATTTCACTCAATGCATTCTCACAAAAAAAAGATCCTTCTGAAAAAGAATCATTGATTCGTGTAGGCTTTAAAGCAGGTTTGAATCTAACTAAGATAGATGGTCAGTCATTTAAAAATGAGTTTAAATACAATTATCAGCTAGGGGGATTTCTACAACTAAACATTACAAGAAAATTTGGTCTGCAGCCTGAAATTAATTTTGTTCAAACTACTGCCGAACAATCAAATGACATAACGGTTATTTATGATGATCTTTTTCTTGGTGGAGAACAGAAGAAAGCAAAATTGGATTATTTGAAATTTGCCGGATTGCTTAACATAGATATAGGTCCTTCACAAAGAGTGAAATTACAGTTAGGGCCTCAATGGGGTATGCTTTTAAATGAAGCTGTAGATAGTCTTAAATTATCGAGAAATATTTTTAAGAAAGGAGAGTTCTCAGTATTGGGAGGAATACTGCTACAACTCCCTATGATTCATATAGGCACACGATATGAACTGGGACTCAACAATATCAATGCGATTGACAATAAAGATCAGTGGAAAAGTCAGGCCTGGCAGTTCTTCGTGGGCATTACTTTGTAAGTTCTCCACTTAGACAAAAAAATCTTTTCCAAATCTTTGCCTGTTAAGGCTCATCCCCTTATCTTTGCGCTCCCAAATTCAAATGGGTTTTTACACATGTCGCAGAGAATCAGAATTAAATTACAATCTTACGATCATAACCTGGTAGATAAATCTGCTGAAAAGATTGTAAAAACTGTTCGCAGTACAGGCGCCGTGGTTACAGGGCCTATTCCTTTGCCTACCCGTAAAAAGATTTTTACCGTATTGCGTTCACCTCACGTAAACAAAAAGAGCCGTGAACAGTTTCAGTTGGCAACACATAAGCGTTTGCTGGATATTTACACTTCATCAAGTCGTACGGTAGATGCACTCAGTAAATTGGATTTGCCAAGCGGTGTAGAGGTGGAGATAAAAGCATAAACCCAGAACCCCTAAAGGGGCTTTTGGAATAGATCTTATAAATAATAAAAGTGTATCTCTCAATTCTTTGCTAAGGCGAAGGAAAAAAGAGCAATGCAATTAATAATCTCTGAATCCCTTTAGGGGCAGAGGTTGATAAATAAAAACAAGCCATTCAGGGTTTGTTTACTGCCGGTACTTCCCCAAAAAGGAAAAGGTCGGTGGCAAACGGGGATTGACTCTTCGATAAACAAATAGTGATATCCATCACTTCAATCGGAGAATGTCCCAATAATCCTGCAGGCGCAAATTGAAAATAATGAAAGGTATTATTGGGAAAAAAATTGGGATGACCAGCATTTTCGATCCCTCAGGCAAACAAACAGCCTGTACTATTATCGAAGCAGGTCCATGTGTAGTAACACAGGTAAAAACTACAGAGAATGATGGCTATACAGCGCTTCAGCTATCTTTCGGTGATAAGAATGATAAACATTCAAACCAGGCCGAAAAAAATCATTTCGCAAAAGCAAGCACTTCTCCCAAACGTTTCTCAAAAGAATTCCGCAATTTTTCTATCGAAAAAAATATTGGTGAAACAATTACTGTTGACATTTTCGATGAAGGCGATTATGTTGAAGTAGTTGGTACTTCTAAGGGTAAAGGATTTCAAGGTGTTGTAAAACGTCATGGATTTCATGGTGTAGGTCAGCAATCACATGGACAACATGATCGCCAGAGAGCTCCGGGTTCTTTGGGTAATTCATCCGACGCAAGCCGGGTAATGAAAGGTATGCGTATGGGTGGTCGTTTGGGTGGAGAAAGAGTGAAAATGAAAGGTCTTACAGTATTGAAAATTTTTCCTGAAAAAAATTATATTCTGGTAAGCGGATCCGTGCCGGGGAATAATGGTTCAATTGTTTTGATTCAAAAATAATTTCGGTTGGGATAAGGCAAGCCTTGTCTCTTCCTTAAAATGAAATAAGATGCAAGTAGAAGTTTTAAATATTGAAGGAAAGAAAACCGGCCGAAAGGTTGAATTGCCCGAAGATATTTTTGGCATTGAGCCCAACCAGCATGTGGTTTACCTCGCAGTTAAACAATATCTGGCTGCACAACGCCAGGGCACTCATAAAGTGAAAACCCGTGCCGAAGTGGAGGGTTCAAGCCGCAAACTGCATCGCCAAAAGGGAACAGGCGGAAGCCGTAAGGGTAATATCCGTAATCCTTTATATAAAGGCGGCGGTACTGTCTTTGGGCCTAAACCACATGGATACGATATTAAACTGAATCGCAAAGTGAAAGACCTTGCTAAAATGTCTGCTCTTTCTTTCAAAGCAAAAGATAAGGCAATTCTGATAGTGGAAGACATTACAATGGATTCACCCAAGACCAAAAATTTTACAGATATACTCAACAACCTGAATGTAGGAAGTAAAAAAACATTGTTTGTACTCCCGGAATACAATGATAATGTGTACTTGAGTTTCCGCAATGTTCCGTTAGTGAACGGAACACTGCTTAGCGATATCAATACATATGATGTAGTGAATGCAGATGTTTTGTTAATGACGGAAGCTGCGGCAAAAATTTTTTCTGAAATAGAAACGGAGATAGAAGCCTAATATAAATTTTTTAAAAAGCTGAGAAATGAAATTTTCTGATGTACTGATAAAACCGATCTTAAGTGAAAAAGCAAATGCACAGCAGGAAAAGCTGCGCCGTTATGCTTTTCGGGTTTCTAAAAAGGCAAACAAACTTGAGATCAAAAAAGCAGTGGAGAGCTTTTATGGAGTAACAGTTGTAGATGTAAATACAGTAGTAGCTCCTGCAAAAAGTAAAACACGATTTACTAAGGCAGGATTTATTGCCGGCCAAAAGTCTTCTTATAAAAAGGCATTTGTAACCGTGGCCAAAGGTGAATCAATAGACATGTATTCAAATATTTAAACTATAGCTGGCGAAGCTGAGAATTTCGCTGATAAAAAAAGATCAAATGGCACTTAAAAAATTTAAACCGGTAACAGCAGGAACAAGATGGAGGATAGGGAATGCCTATACGGAGGTTACTACCAATGTTCCTGAAAAAAGCCTGGTAGAAACAAAAAAAAGAACTGGTGGTCGTAACTCCTCAGGCCATATGACCATGCGTTACATTGGTGGTGGACATAAAAAGAAGTACAGGATCATTGACTTTAAAAGAAATAAAAAAAATGAGGAGGCAATTGTAAGAACGATTGAATATGATCCAAACCGTACATCATTTATAGCATTAGTTGAATATGCTGATGGAGAAAAGAAATACATAATTGCTCCCCAGTCTTTGAATGTTGATATGAAAGTAATAAGCGGAGATAATGTAGCACCGGAAATTGGTAATTCTTTGATGTTGAAAAATATTCCATTGGGTACTATGGTGCATAATATAGAAATGCAACCAGGCCAGGGAGGAAAGATTGCAAGAAGCGCCGGCTCTTCAGCTCAGTTGACCAACAAAGAGGGTAACTACGCTGTGTTGAAAATGCCAAGTGGGGAGTTAAGGAAAGTGTTGATTAATTGTTATGCAACTGTTGGGGTTGTTGGTAACAGTGATCACAGTTTACAGAGCATGGGCAAAGCAGGTCGTAACAGATGGAGAGGTATTCGTCCCCGCAACCGTGGTGTGGCAATGAATCCTGTTGATCACCCAATGGGTGGTGGTGAAGGTAAAGCCTCAGGTGGTCAGCCACGCAGCAGGAATGGTCAATACTCTAGAGGGTTGAAGACTCGTACAACAGGAAAAGGAAGCGACAAGCAGATTATTCAGCGGAAAGATGGCAGTAAACTGAGTAAATAACAAAAATCAATCCCGGTAATTATCGGGACCAATTTGAATGATTGGATAATAGATGATTGGTTTATTTAGATTTAAAATTTGGAATTAATAATATATGGCACGTTCAATTAAAAAAGGTCCTTATGTAGCAACACATCTTGATAAAAAGGTGATGGCTATGAATGAAGGAAAATCAAAAAAAGGAGTAATCAAAACCTGGAGCCGGCGTTCAACCGTTACTCCGGATTTTGTTGGTCACACTTTTGCAGTGCATAACGGGAACAAGTTTATTCCTGTTTACATAACAGAATTCATGGTGGGTCATAAGCTGGGTGAGTTTGCACCTACCCGCCAGTTTAGGGGACACTCAAGTAAGAAGATAGAAGTAACAGCATAAAAATGTTTATGGTTTTCGGTTAAAATGTGACTTCATTAATCGATAAACTAAAACGACAAACAAGAAACTTAGAATAATGGAAGCAGTAGCAAAACTTAGAAATTATCCCACATCACCACGCAAAATGCGATTGCTGGCTGACCTTATCCGCGGGAAAAAAGTGGAGAGGGTACTTGCAATTTTAGAACATAGTTCAAAGCATCCTGCCGTTCCCATGCGTAAGCTGGTGCTTAGTGCAATAAATAACTGGAAACAAAAGAATGAAAATGGCGATGAAGGGGAGTTGATTGTTAAAATTATTATGGTAGATGGCGGCAGAACCCTTAAGCGTATGCGTCCGGCCCCACAGGGACGTGGCTATCGTGTACGTAAAAGAAGTAACCATGTAACTATTGTAGTGGATACAAAAAAAACAAAAGCTGAACTGGCTCCGGTAGTGGTAAAAGAACCTGTTGTAAAAGAGAAGACAGAAGCGCCGAAGAAGACAACTGCTAAAAAAAGGGAAACAACTAAAAAAACTAAATAACATTATCATCGCGATAGCCCTGTCTGCCGACAGGCAGGTATCGGGATGAAATTTAAAAAAATAACATGGGTCAAAAAGCAAATCCGATTGGTAACAGGTTAGGCATCATCCGCGGTTGGGAATCTAACTGGTATGGCAGCAAAAAAGATTATGCCGGAAAACTTATTGAAGACAATAAAATCAGGACTTACCTGAATGCCCGTATCAATAAAGGTGGTATTTCAAAAATTGTAATTGAAAGAACGCTGGGCAAATTGATTGTTACCATCCATACTTCCAAGCCGGGTATCATTATTGGAAAAGGTGGTGGCGAAGTGGACAGAATTAAAGAAGAATTGAAAAAACTTACTAATAAAGAAGATGTACAGATCAATATACTTGAAATACGTCGCCCAGAGCTGGATGCAATGATTGTGGCCGATACTATTGCCCGCCAGATTGAGAACCGTATTAATTATAAAAGAGCTATTAAAATGTCTATAGCCTCTGCACTCCGTATGGGGGCTGAAGGAATTAAAGTGAAAGTGTCTGGCCGGCTTGGCGGTGCTGAAATAGCCCGTACTGAAGAGATCAAACAAGGTCGTGTACCGCTGCATACTTTCCGTATGGATATTGATTATGCGAATGTATTTGCCTTAACTGTATATGGTAAGATTGGTATCAAAGTATGGATTTGTAAAGGGGAAGTGCTTGTAAAGAGAGATCTGAATCCAAATTTTGTTGGTGGCAAAAGTGATGTAAGTGACAGAAGAGAAAGAAGGGATTTTGATAGAAGAGATGAGAGAAGAGATGACCGTAGAGGAGGTGGTGAAAGAAGAAGCGGCAGCGGTGGTGGAGGCGGAAGAAGCGGTGGAAGTGGGGGTGGAAGAAGTGGCGGCGGTGGCAGAACTGGTGGCGGCGGAGGAAGAAGAAATTAAAAAAAAGCTACGAGCAATAAGCTACGGGCTGTGAGATAAAAAATAAAAAACAATTTTAGGCGAAGAGCTCGAAGCTCGTAGCTAAAAGCTAAAAGCTTTTTAAAATGTTACAACCGAAAAGATCGAAACACAGGAAGATGCAAAAGGGCCATATGAAAGGGGATGCAAAGAGAGGAACTATGATTGCATTTGGTTCTTATGCTCTAAAATCATTGGATCAACACTGGCTAACCGATCGCCAGATTGAAGCTGCCCGACAAGCACTAACCCGGGAAATGAAGCGTGAGGGTAATGTATGGATTCGCATTTTTCCTGATAAGCCAATTACCCGCAAACCCGCTGAGGTAAGGATGGGTAAGGGTAAAGGAAACCTGGAGTTTTGGGCTGCTGTGGTAAAACCCGGCCGTATTTTGTTTGAAGTAGATGGTGTAAGTGAACAGGTAGCAAAAGCATCATTGGCGCTTGCAGCCGGTAAGCTGCCCATCAAAACAAAATTCATTGCCCGCAGAGATGTGGTTAATATATAAAAGAATTAAAACGACAGACAATGTCAAAGAAAATAGATTTTTTAAAAAGTATTCATGGGTTAAGTGAGATTGATCTGAAAGCCAGGATTGAGGAAGATGAGCTGAGACTAAAAAAAATAAAGTTTGCTCACACCATTTCTCCGCTTGAGAATCCAATGACTATTCGCGGCCTTCGCCGTGAGGTTTCAAGATTGAAAACCGAATTAAAGAAAAAAGTATCAGGAAAATAAAAGCTAAAAGCTTAAACAATGGTTGAAAGAAATTTGCGTAAAACAAAAACCGGGGTTGTTACCAGTAACAAAATGGCCAAAACCATTACTGTGGCAGTAATAAGAAAAGTAAAACACCCGATCTATGGAAAGTTTGTAATGAAAACAAACAAGTTTCATGCTCATGATGAAAAGAATGAGTGCAGTATTGGTGATACAGTCAAGATTATGGAGAGTCGTCCATTGAGTAAAACCAAACGTTGGAGACTGGTAGAGATAACAGAGAAAGTGAAGTAAGATAACCCTTAGCTGTTAGCCTTTAGCTATTAGCCCGGGGAAAATAAAAAATAACAATTTGCTGTAAGCTGGCTAACAGCAAACAGCTCACAGCTAAAAGCTAAAAAGATGATTCAGCAAGAAAGCCGTTTGAATGTGGCAGATAACAGTGGTGCAAAAGAAGTATTGTGTATCCGGGTATTAGGAAACAGCGGTCAGCGCTATGCAGGAATTGGGGATACAATTGTTGTAACAGTAAAGGATGCATTGCCGCAAGGGGGTATAAAAAAAGGGACTGTAACAAAAGCGGTAATAGTAAGAACCACTAACAAGCTGCGTCGTAAAGATGGTTCATATATAAGATTTGATGATAATGCAGTGGTACTTCTTAACCCTTCTGACGAACCAAGGGGAACAAGGATTTTTGGGCCAGTAGCAAGAGAATTACGTGATAAAGGATATATGAAAATTATTTCTCTGGCGCCGGAAGTTCTGTAAAGGAGAAATAAGAGAAGATAAAAAGACAGAAGATTTTTAAATAAATAAAAACAAAAAGTCCCTTTAGGGATTTAGGATATGAAAACAAGATTCAAACCGAAGTTTAATATCAGGAAGGGAGATAGTGTAGTGGTTATTGCTGGAGATGATAAGGATAACGCAAAACCAAGGACTGTAAAAAAGGTATTGGTGGATGAATGCAAAGTGATTGTAGAAGGGGTGAATATTATTACTAAACATACCAAGCCTTCTGCACAGAATACAAAAGGCGGCATCATTAAAAAGGAAGCTCCCATTCACATCAGTAATGTGATGTTGTGGGATTCAAAAGCAAAAGCACCCTCTAAAGTGAAAAGAGAAAGAGAGAATGGTAAAACATTCCGTGTTTCAAAAAAATCAGGAGAGAAAATTTGATTCCTGGATTAAATAAATGAATTATGAGTACTAAAACATATACGCCGAGATTAGCGGATAAATACAAAAAAGATGTTGCTCCTGCATTGGTAAAAAAATTTGGATATACCAGTGTGATGCAGGCGCCTAAACTGGAAAAGATCTGCCTGAACCGGGGTGTAAATGGTGCGGTTACTGATAAAAAACTGGTTGATATTTCTTTGGATGAATTGTCTACCATCAGTGGTCAGAAAGCAGTAGCCACGATGTCAAAAAAAGATATTTCAAACTTCAAGCTTCGTAAAGCTATGCCAATTGGCGTCAGGGTTACTTTACGGGGCGTCAAAATGTTTGAGTTTCTGGACAGATTCATTGCTATTGCACTACCCCGTGTACGTGACTTTAAAGGCGTAAATGAAAAATCGTTTGACGGTCGCGGAAATTATACACTGGGTGTAACTGAGCAAATTATTTTCCCTGAAATAGATATCGATAAAGTAAATCGTATTACCGGATTTGATATCACATTTGTGACATCAGCTAAAACAAATGAAGAGGCTTACGAGTTACTGAAAGAGCTTGGAATGCCGTTCAGGAATGTAAAAAAATAAAAAAATGTAGGTTAACGATTGCGGAATTTATTAATTACTCTCAATCAGAAATCTGAAATCTAAAATTGAATTATGGCAAAAACATCAGTAAAGGCCAGGCAAAGAAAAAGAGAGCGAATGGTGGCACAATATGCTGAAAAGCGCAGTGCCCTTAAAAAGGCCGGAGATTGGAAAGCTCTGGATGATTTACCTAATAATTCTTCGAAAGTCCGGTTGAAGAATCGCTGTGCGATCACCGGCCGTCCGAGAGGGTATATTCGCTACTTCGGAATTTCAAGAATTGCCATGCGTGACATGGCGCTGGATGGAAAGATTCCGGGATTGAGAAAAGCATCCTGGTAAAATCGTGAATGGTGAATGGTCAATAGTGAAACATACTTCACAACTGACTATTCACAATTGACAAATAAAATTTAAGAATTGATCAATTAAAATATTATGGTAACAGATCCTATAGCAGATTTTCTTACAAGAATCCGAAATTCACAGATGGCCGGTCACCGCATTGTGGAAATACCTGCATCTAATTTAAAGAAGCGTATGACGGAAATCCTATACAACCAGGGATACATTCTTAAATATAAATTTGAGGATGACAACAAACAAGGCGTTATTAAAATTGCATTGAAATATGATGCACAAACTAAACAGCCTGCTATCCAGAGTTTGGAAAGAGTGAGCCGTCCGGGTTTACGTTCATATGCAAAGCCAGATGAGTTTCGCCGTGTGAAAAACGGATTGGGTGTAGCTATCGTGTCTACTTCAAAAGGAGTAATGACCGATAAAGAAGCAAAGTCGCAGAATGTAGGTGGTGAAGTTCTTTGTTATATATATTAAGAAACCCGGTAGCTATTAGCTGCAAGCAATAATTTTTCTGATATATTAAGCCGATACCTATCAGGATGATCGGTCAGAAATAACCAGAAACAATTAATCAGAAACAAGAAACAATAAAGACTATGTCTCGTATAGGTAAAAAAACAATAACAATTCCGAATGGTGTTTCAATTACTGTCGGTAAAGATCATGTTGTCACTGTTAAAGGTCCAAAAGGAGAATTGAAGCAGGCAATTGATCGTGATATTACCGTAGAAGTAAAAGATGGTGCAGTAAGCTTCAACCGTCCTACTGACCAGATTCGTCACCGTGCATTGCATGGCTTGTACCGTTCATTAGTTTCTAATATGGTAAAAGGAGTAACTGAAGGGTATAAAAAGAATCTTGAATTGATCGGAGTAGGTTTTAAAGCAAGCAATCAGGGTAATGTTCTTGATCTTTCTTTGGGTTATTCACATAATATCATTTTTGAAATACCCAAAGAATTGAAATTAGTAACAGCACAAGAGAAAGGCCAGAATCCAACCATTGCATTAGAAGGAATCGACCGGCAATTATTAGGACAAGTGGCAGCAAAGATCCGTGGTTTACGTAAGCCTGAACCGTATAAAGGAAAAGGTGTTCGTTATGTTGGTGAATTTGTACGTAAGAAAGCTGGTAAAGCAGCTGGTAAATAATAAGTCCTTATCCTTCTGGAGCAGGAACTTAGATAGCGAAGTTCATTTACAAGTTGAAAAATTAATTTATAAAAGATTTCTGGCAGTATCAGAGACATCAAAACTTCCCTTTAAGGGATGGGGGTAATATATGAATCCGAAAGCAAAAACAGCGAGAAGACAGAATATTCGTTTCGGCATCCGCAAAAAAATCAGCGGGGTTGCAATAAAGCCACGCTTATCTGTATTCAGAAGCAATAGTGAAATATATGCGCAGTTAATTGATGATATAAATGGCCAGACTTTGGCTTCTGCTTCATCAAAAGATAAAATTATTGTTGCACAAAAAGGAAATAAGACAGAGAAAAGTAAAATGGTGGGTACTGCAATTGCCACAAAAGCATCTGAGCTTGGATTAAAAGAGGTAGTATTTGACCGTGGCGGATATTTATACCATGGCCGGGTAAAAGCTTTAGCAGATGGAGCAAGAGAAGGCGGATTAAAGTTTTAGAATAGAGAAAAGTTCAATTGGGAAAATTAAATTTTTTCCGATTTTAAAATTTCAAAATTAAATATGTCAAAAATTATTTTAAACAGAGTAAAAGCCGGCGACCTGGAACTGAAAGACAAAGTAGTAGCCATCAACCGTGTTGTTAAAACAACTAAGGGTGGTCGTTCTTTTAGTTTCTCTGCTCTCGTAGTTGTAGGAAATGAAAACGGTGTAGTTGGTCATGGCTTGGGAAAAGCCAAAGAAGTACAGGAAGCAATTACAAAAGGAATTGAAGATGCAAAAAAGAATCTGATAAAAGTTCCGGTCATGCATGGGACTATTCCGCATGATCAATGGGCAAAAGAAGGGGCTGCAAAAGTATTGATTAAACCTGCTGCTCATGGTACTGGTGTAATTGCCGGCGGTAGTATGCGGGCAGTATTGGAAAGTGCCGGGATAACGGATGTATTGGCTAAATCGCTTGGTTCTGCTAATCCGCATAACGTGGTGAAAGCAACTTTCAAAGCATTAGCCATGATGCGTGAACCCATTCATATTGCTAAAACAAGATCATTAGGATTAAAAAAAGTATTTAACGGATAATGAAATGAGTTTGAAGTTTGATGTTCAAGGTTATTCAATCCACCATCAAACATCGAACATCAAACATATTGTATGAAAAAGATAAAAATAACTTTAGTTAAAAGCCCGATTGACAGACCGGAACGTCAGAAGCTAACACTTCGGGCACTTGGTTTGAATAAAATGAATGCCACAAAAGAGGTAGAAGCAACTCCTCAAATTCTGGGTATGGTTCGCAAGATGAATCACCTGGTGAAAGTGGAAATAGTTAAAGGATAATCATTAAATACATAAGGCAAATTTTTTATTTATTGTATTATTCAATTATTAATTAACAAGCGAGCCCCGTTCCAGTAGCTATCGGAAGCTTTCGGGGCGTTAAGTTCAAAATAAAAGCAAAATGAAACTACAACATTTAAGACCTGCAAAAGGTGCAACACAAAAAGGAAAACGAATAGGAAGAGGAGAAGCTTCCGGTCACGGGGGTACTTCTACTAAAGGTAATAAGGGAGGACAAAGCCGTGCCGGTTACAAAAGAAAAATGGCTCATGAAGGAGGCCAGATGCCTATTCAGCGTCGTATTCCAAAGCGTGGGTTTACTAATATACATAGGATAGAATACAGGGTTTTCAATCTTGGCCAAATAGATCAGCTTGCAGAAAAATATGGCATTAAGGAATTTTCATTAGAAAATCTCTATACTAATTCTTTAATCCAGCAAAACGATCGTGTAAAGATTCTGGGAAATGGTGAATTGAAAAGTAAACTGGCATTTAAAGTGAATGCAATAAGTGAAAAAGCAAAGGCAGCTATTGAAGCGGCCGGTGGTTCTATTGAACTGATAAGCTAATTTTATGTAACTTGCGATGACGCATTTACTAATGCGTCTTTTTTGTATAAGGACATTTAAATTTTTCAGCATCCGTGAAGAAATTAATTCAAACACTTAAGAACATCTGGAGCATCGAAGAATTGCGTGGTAAGATCGTCTTTACTTTGCTCCTGATTTTTATTTACCGGATCGGATCTCATATTGTATTGCCGGGTATTGATCCGGGCCAGATCGGTAAACATATGGCAAGTTCCCAAAAAGGAATCCTCGGCTTGATAGATACTTTTGCCGGTGGCGCCTTTTCACAGGCATCCATTTTTGCTTTAGGTATTATGCCCTACATCTCAGCTTCTATCTTTATGCAATTGATGACGGTATTGGTTCCGCAAATGCAAAAACTGCAAAAGGAAGGCGATAGCGGACGCAAGAAAATAAACCAATGGACAAGATACCTTACCGTAGCGGTTACTGTAGTACAGGCTTCAGCATATGTGGCATTCCTACGTCAGATGACACAACAGGGTGGAATGATTGAAGGCTTTAAAGAATATTTCTGGCTTACCACTGTTATCGTGCTGACTTCAGGAACATTATTTGTAATGTGGCTGGGTGAAAGAATTACTGATAAAGGACTTGGCAACGGTACATCTCTTATCATCATGATTGGTATCCTGGCACGATTACCAAAATCATTTATTCAGGAGTGGGCAGCCAAATCGCAACTTAGCGGTCAGATATTGATTTTTATTATTGAAATAGCTATTCTTCTTGCGATAATTCTTGGTTGTATACTTTTAATACAGGGAACCAGGAAGATCACTATCAACTATGCAAAACAGATTGCGGGCGGCAACCGGCAATTTACAGGGGCAAGACAATTTCTTCCAATAAAAGTGAACAGTGCAGGTGTAATGCCAATCATCTTTGCCCAGGCAATAATGTTTTTACCAACACTATTTTCTTATACAAACTCTGATACAGGAAAAGGTATTGGACGTGTTTTTTCCGATCATACCAATATCTGGTATATGTTGGTTTATGCTACAGTAGTAATCGGGTTTACTTTTCTTTATACCGCTCTAATATTTAACCCGAAACAAATAGCTGAGAATCTGAAACAGAATAATGGGTTTATTCCTGGCGTAAAACCGGGTCAGCCAACAGCTGATTATATCGGTGCCGTGATGGATAAAGTAACATTACCCGGAGCTGTTTTATTAGCTTTCGTTGGCATATTACCTGGTATTGCTCAGATTATGGGTGTTACGCAGGGCTTCTCTTCTTTCTTTGGGGGAACATCTTTGCTCATTATGGTGGGTGTAATACTCGATACTTTACAGCAGATAGAAACCCAGTTGCTGATGCGCCAGTATGATGGATTAATGAAAAGCGGAAGAATACAGGGAAGACAAACGCTTACACAGGCATCCATGTAATCAATCTGAAAAAAATAATTTAGAAACCCGGCAGTTTGATTAGCCGGGCTTTCTTTTTAATAGAGATATTTGCTGAATGATAATTTGTAAAACAAATGAGGAAGTGGAACTGATGCGGAAGAGTGCATTGCTTGTGAGCAGCACTCTTACCGAAGTAGCTAAGATTTTGAAACCAGGCATCACTTCTCTTTCATTGGATAATATGATTGGGGAATATGTGAAGGATCACAAGGCTATACCCTCATTCCTGAATTATAATGGATATCCTTTTAACTCCTGCATATCTGTAAATGATGTAGTGGTACATGGATTTCCTAATAAAAAGGAATTGAAAGAAGGCGATATAATTTCCATCGACATAGGTGTTATTTTAAACGGCTGGCATGGCGATCATGCTTACACTTTTGCCATAGGGGATCCCGGAAAAGATGTATGGCAACTGATTCTTGTTACCAAACAATCTTTATACAAAGGAATTGAAAAGGCCATCGTCGGTAACCGGGTTGGCGATATATCTTTTGCCATCCAGGAACATACGGAAAAATATGGGTATGGTGTGGTGCGGGAACTGGTAGGGCATGGACTGGGAAAAAATCTGCATGAAGAACCACAGGTACCCAACTATGGCAGAAGAGGTACGGGACCTAAACTGAAAGACGGAATGGTGCTGGCTATTGAACCGATGATCAACCTTGGTACAAAAGATGTTTTTACGGAGAAAGATGGGTGGACCGTAAGAACGAAAGATGGAAAACCTTCTGTACATTTTGAACACAATGTTTGTGTAAGAAAAAACAAAGCCGATATACTTTCTGATTATACACCCATTGAAGCAGCGGAGAAAGAGAATGTGAATTTGTACATTAGTTTTTAATCCAACTGTCCCTTTACCTGCACATAGCTCCAGGCGGTAAACGGCAGAATAATAAAAAGAAGAAATAACCAGCAACTTTTTAACAGGAAAAATAAAAGAAGGGTAATGAGTAAAAGATAAAACGGGTAAGAAAACAGCGGCAGGGCAATCAGCATAGAATCTACGTGTACTGTCTTACTGTATTTTTTCAGCACCCAATATTTTATAGGTAAATAAAGTGGCGCATGAACCATCCAGCCAATAGCGGCGGGTATTGCCAATAATATTTTTGTAAGTAAAGATGTTTTTATTTCCAATAATTCTTTTTGTTTTTCTCTATCTTTTTTTTCTATTTCAAAAACCAGGGGCTTCAGCTCCTGTTGCAGCCGGTTATTAAAAACCTGGTTCCTTATTCCTTCACCGGCTTTTGAATCCATTTCGTCAGTAGTAAACAGGTTGCCGAAATTGATAAAAATATTTTTTCCGAAACGGCGGAAGGAACTATAGTTAATACCAACCGGTAAAACTTTTAAGGGAATATTTTCATCCTGGCATTTAATGGCCAGCCTTGCAGTACCTTTTTTCAGGGAGCGCAAATGCCATTCATTCTCACATAATCCTTCACTGAAGATAAGCACCACACCTGCTCTCCGGAAAATTTCAATGCAGGCGTCAAATGTTTTATAATTCTCAGACAGGTTTTCCACTCCTTCGCTGGGCCGATATACGGGCAGCATTTTCAGTTTGTAAAAAAGGCGGAAGATTGTTTTATTCAGAAAGGCATCACCTCTGGTTAGCGACCAAATGGGCTGTTCAAAAAGAATATCTATCAGCACCGCATCGAGAAAAGAATTGGGATGGTTGCAGGCCAATATCAACGGGCCTTTCTCTTTTAATAATTCCCGTTTATTGATAATAATTTTCCTGCAGAAAATTTTGGCAGCAAGTCTTACTATAACTTTTAATACAGAATAAAGCATGCTTATGTAATAATAATTATTAATTTTTAATTATTCCTGCCCGACTGCGCCTTTCAGGCGGGAATTATTCATTTTTGCCATGTGTCAAAGAAACTTATAGTAATTGGTGGAGGCGCAGCCGGTTTTTTCTGTGCAGTAAACGCTGCAAGGATGAATCCGGCATTGAAAGTGACAATCCTCGAAAAAACGAGTAAACTTCTTTCGAAAGTAAAAGTAAGCGGTGGCGGACGCTGCAATGTGACCCATGCATGTTTTGATATTGCAGAAATGAGCAAGCAATATCCAAGGGGTCAGCATTTTGTAAAGAAAGCTTTTCATCAGTTTTTTACCACTGATATTATAAAATGGTTTGAAGAAAGAGGAGTGAAACTGAAAGTAGAACCTGATGGAAGAATGTTTCCTGTAACTAATTCCTCTCAAACTATTATTGATTGCCTGCTGAGGGAAGCTGGTAAATATGGAGTGAATATTCTAATGAACCGGGAAGTTAAAAAAATAAATATTCAACACTCAATGTTCAATGTTCAATGCTCAAATGGTGATGGGTTTGCAGCAGATTACGTTTGTGTGGCAAGCGGAGGATTTCCAAAATCATCAATGTTTGACTGGTTGAAAGAAACTGGTCATTTAATTGAAGAACCTGTTCCTTCTTTATTCACTTTCAACCTGTCTGCCGGACAGGCAGGCTTACCAAATCATCCCATTACAAAACTGATGGGAGTGAGTGTTGAAAAAGCAAAAGTCAAAATCGTTGGAACAAAGCTGGAAGAAAAAGGACCATTGTTAATTACTCATTGGGGGTTGAGCGGTCCTGCTATTTTGAGGTTGAGTGCATGGGGAGCCAGAGAATTAAAAATTAAGAATTATGAATTAAGAATTATCATCAACTGGTTAGTTGACTACAATGAAGAAACGCTTAGAAAAAGATTTCATGAGCTAAGAAATACAAGTGCATCGCAAAAGATCATGAATAAAAACCAATTTGGTTTGCCTTCAAGATTATGGGAATTTTTGGCTGAGCAATCAGGCATAAAACCGGAATGGAGATGGGCTGATCTTCCTTCGGCTGAACAAAACCGGTTTATAAGTAATCTTTGTTCTTTTGAATGTTTTGTAAAAGGCAAGACAACTTTTAAAGAAGAGTTTGTAACGGCTGGCGGAATAAAACTGAATGAAGTGGATCCAAGCACGATGATGAGTAAAAAAGTTCCAAACCTTTTTTTTGCCGGCGAAGTGCTGGATGTGGATGGTATTACCGGCGGCTTTAATTTTCAGCATGCATGGACGAGTGGATTTATTGCAGCGAAATCGATTGCCAAGGAGGCACGGAAAGACACTGAATAAATTGCCGAACAGGATTTCAGGACCCCCAAACGGAGCGTCGCAACGGCACTCCAATCAAGGCTTTGCGGCCCGCATCTTAAATTTAAAAACCTCAAACCTGAGACCCGTAACTTCATACATTTGCCCTATCTTTGCCGCCCTCCGGTCCCGATAGCCCTGCCTGCCGGCAGGCAAGTATCGGGATAAACCCCGGATAAAAAAATCATGTTTCAAAACTTTATTGTTAAACAACTAAACGCTGATGCACCGGAGTCTTCTGCAGCTGATTTGGCAGAAACTACAGCGACAACAAATGCACCCGTGCCCGAGCCTTTGGCTCAAACCGCTCATGACGATTTCGACTGGAGCGTTGATAAAAGAAATGTTACTTCTTACACGAAAGAAGAAAAAGAAAATTATGCAAAAGTGTATGATGACACTTTTGTAAAGATTGATGACGGAGAGATGATCAAAGGAATAGTGGTAGGTGTTACAAAAACAGATGTGGTATTGAACATTGGTTTTAAAAGTGACGGACTGGTTTCATTGAATGAGTTTCGTGATTTACAAAATCTGAAAGTAGGTGATGAAGTGGAAGTGCTGGTAGTGGAAAAAGAAGACCGGGAAGGTCATTTGAATTTAAGTCGCAGGCAGGCTCGTGTTACCCGTGCATGGGAAAAAATTGTAGAAGTACATAAAACCGGTGAGGTGATTACTGGTTTGGTTACCAACAAAACAAAAGGTGGATTGATTGTAGATGTATTTGGAATGGAAACATTCCTGCCCGGTTCACAAATTGATGTGAAGCCTGTTACAGATTACGATCAGTTTGTTGGGAAAACAATGGAATTCAAAGTGGTGAAAATTAATGAAACCATTAAGAATGCTGTTGTATCGCACAAAGCACTTATTGAAAGTGATATTGAAGCACAACGTGCAGAGATCATGAGCAAACTGGAGAAAGGCCAGGTGCTGGAAGGTACTGTGAAGAACATTACCGACTTCGGCGCCTTTATGGACCTTGGCGGTTTAGATGGCCTGTTATATATCACTGATATTTCATGGGGTCGTATTTCTCATCCCACAGAAGTGTTGAAAATGGATCAGAAGATTAATGTGGTAGTATTGGATTTTGATGATGAGAAAAAACGTATCAGCCTGGGATTAAAACAACTTACTCCGCATCCATGGGATGTATTACCCGGAAACTTTGCTGAAGGCAATATTGTAAAAGGCCGTGTAGTAAATATTGAAGACTACGGTGCTTTCCTGGAAATTCAGCCGGGCGTAGAAGGTCTTGTTCACGTGAGTGAAATAACATGGGCAAATACTCCAATCAATGCAAAAGAATTTTTCAAATTGGGAGATGAGCATGAAGCTAAGATTGTAACACTTGATAAGACCAGCCGTAAAATGAGTCTTTCCATCAAGCAACTGTCTCCCGATCCCTGGAATGACATTGAAGTGAAGTTCCCGGTCGAGAGCCGTCATAAAGGATTAGTGAAAAACATTACTCCCTATGGTGTGTTTGTTGAACTGGCACCGGGTATAGGTGGTATGATCCATATCAGTGACCTCAGTTGGTTGAAACGTTTCAATCACCCGAGTGAATATGTAAAAGTAGGTGAGCATATAGATATTGTTATTCTCAGCATTGATAAAGATAACCGCAAACTCCAGTTAGGCCACAAGCAACTGGAAGAAGATCCATGGAACAGCCTGCAGGATGCATTTGCAATCGGCAGCATTCATGAAGGTACTGTTACCCGTCGTGATGATAAAGGAGCAATAGTACAGTTACCTTATGGGCTTGAAGGTTTTGCCCCTAATCGTCATCTTGCAAAAGAAGATGGTAAAACAATAGGAGCCGATGAAACAGCACAGTTCATGGTGATCGAGTTCGACCGCAATGAAAAGCGAATTGTTCTTTCTCATACCCGTACCTGGGAGCAGGCAATAGCAGAAGAGAAAGAAGCTGTCAGGAAAGAAGCAAGGGTGGAAGCTGATAAAACCCGAAAAGCTGTGAAGACTGTACAGGCGAAGGTGGAAAAAACAACTTTGGGTGATCTTGGTGCATTGGCTGAGATAAAAGCAAAACTGAAAGAAGAAGAGAAAGGCGGAGATGAAGTTGCTAAGAGTGAATAGATGATAGATAATAGGGGATAGATGATAGTTTCTTGATAGTTCATCTTACATCTTAATACAAAGCGTTCCTGTTTAAGGGACGCTTTTTTTATTTTGCCGGCTTTTGTCCCGATATCTATAGGGATACTATTTAACTTTTCTTGCGACTCTCCATTCATCAGTTGATAACCTGCCTGCCGACAGGCAGTGCAGCCTTCCCTGATACAGTGACGTAGTGTTGTGTGCAGTGTGGTTAAACCGAAATTATTAGCTTAACGAGCCAAAAACAACAGTTATTGTAATAATAAAAATGAATGTATAAATACTTTTTTTCCACTCTTTTTTAAAAAGAAGCAAAAACAAAGAGATAATAAGTATTAAGATGGCGATTAAGAAGATTGTCCCGGCTAAAAGATTAAACATTTCATTATCTATCGGAATACTTATTAGAAAGATAGGAAGAGATAGTAACGCAAATATTATTGGCCTAATCCAATTTACAAATGGGTATGAAAGAATGGTTTTAAATTTCATAGAAGTAAATTGTTACTATAGCATACAGCGTGGGTGCATTGCCTCCGTCCGCCCGGGGTCTTGCTCATAGGCCACTACAACATGTCTCGTCCTAAAATAAGTTTACAGGTTTTTTAGATAATCCTGCTATTGGTTTACAAGTTACTTAAATGTTTTTGTTTACCCCATTTTCTGTTAATAAGTAGCTTTTGTTGATGTACTTT
>JAHEZE010000112.1 GCA_023251235.1 Sphingobacteriales bacterium
TTCGGCATAATGTAAAATAAAAAACCCCGGCATCAATTAACAGGGATTTTTTTGCAAATCAGATTTGATTTCTTTTACCCAAGTTTCTTCTTCAGATTACTATCTATAGCATCCAGAAACTCTTCAGTATATAAATAGTGTTCACCATGATTCACTTTATTGCCATGAATGCAGATGGCGAGGTCTTTGGTCATCTTGCCTTCTTCTACTGTTTCGATACAAACTGTTTCTAATGTGTTGGCAAAATTGATCAACTCATTATTATTATCCAGTTTACCACGAAAAGCTAAACCTCTTGTCCATGCAAAGATGGAAGCAATGGGGTTGGTGCTGGTGGGTCTTCCTTTCTGGTATTCCCTGTAGTGGCGGGTTACAGTGCCATGTGCGGCTTCGGCTTCCATCGTATTACCATCAGGAGTTACCAGTACAGAGGTCATTAATCCCAATGAACCAAATCCCTGTGCAATAGAATCACTCTGTACATCGCCATCATAATTTTTACAGGCCCACACAAAACCACCATTCCATTTCATAGCGCTGGCTACCATATCATCAATCAGGCGATGTTCGTAAGTAATACCGGCAGCTTCAAACTTTGTTTTGAATTCCGCATCAAACACTTCCTGAAAAATATCTTTGAAACGTCCGTCATATTTTTTAAGGATAGTATTTTTTGTACTCATATAAAGAGGCCATCCTTTTTGCAATGCCATATTCATACAACTTTTTGCAAATCCACGAATGCTTTCATCCGTGTTGTACATAGTGAGTGCCACACCACCTCCTTTATACTGGTACACTTCATGCTCGATTACCTGACCTTCATCACCCACAAATTTCACAGTCAGTTTTCCTTTACCTGGGACTACAAAATCAGTGGCACGGTACTGGTCTCCAAAAGCATGTCGGCCTACAATGATGGGCTTGTCCCATGTGGTAACCAGTCGCGGAATATTTTTTATAACAATCGGCTCACGGAAAACGGTTCCATCAAGAATGTTGCGGATAGTACCGTTGGGGCTCTTCCACATTTGTTTAAGTTTGAATTCTTCCACTCTTGCTTCATCCGGAGTAATGGTGGCGCATTTGATACCCACTCCGAATTTTTTAATGGCATTGGCTGAGTCTACTGTTACCTGGTCATTTGTTTTATCACGATACTCTATACCGAGGTCAAAATATTTAATGTCAATATCCAGATAAGGCAGAATCAGTTTTTCTTTTATGAATTTCCAGATGATCCGCGTCATTTCATCCCCGTCCAGTTCCACTACCGGGTTTGCTACCATAATTTTATTTACCATAATATTTAATTAATAAAAGAATTGGATAATGAATTTAATTTGGCGCAAACCTACATAAATAGAAGAATCATGCAAAGACTAATTCAATGCTAATAATCCCTTGATCACTATTAATGGTTTACACTATTTTATAATTATAAGTGGTAGAAATATGAAATAGTTAATATTTATAAACTATATCTTGCGTCCATGTTTTGAAAACTTCTGGGTTTTGAACCGCCGGAAAAATTTCTTCAGGTAAAAAGGCTGGGTCGGCTTATTCTTACCAGGATGTGCATTGAAAAAGATGAAAAACGTTTTAATCAGCTATTCGAATCGATCAGAAGCGTATTTTTAATAATTATTACAAACAACAAATATTTCAAGATTACCAAGAAAATCCCTTGATTCTTACCTAGCCATAAAACAGTTGAATTTTGGCTGGTTGAAGCATTTAATAAAACAAAAGGCCGGTTTTTTTAGATAGATCGGGCTTCTCTAAAAAAATGTTGATTCGAATCAATTATATACTTATCTTTCGGTAATTCAATCTTCATGAGCCCAGCACCAACCTTATTTAATTTCCTGAATAAGTTTATTTCCCTAAGTCAGGAGGAATATGATCAATATTTGGCTCCCTATATTAAGATCAGACATTTTGCAAAAAAAGAAATCATTTCTCATGAAGGCGAGATTGAACACTATTTCAATTTTATTGTTAAAGGATTGGCCCGCAAATTTTACAGGAAGGGCAGACAGGAAATAAATACACAAATTTCTTTTGAAGGGCATATTATTCATTCACAGGAATCATTTCACAATCGTATTCCATCTGAATATGTCATTGAAGCTGTTGAGCCTGTAACTCTTGCTTCTATTTCTTTTGATGACCTTGAAAATGTGTTTGCATTATCACAAAAAATGGAACATTTGGGGAGACTTGTCCTTATAGCCATATTGGTATTAAAAGACCGCAGACAAAGTCAGTTGTTAATGCTGACACCAAGGGAACGTTTTATACGCTTTGTTTCCAGGCATTCTGAATTGTTGCAAAGGGTGCCACAAAAGTATCTTGCTTCTTATCTAAATATCAAACCGGAAACCTTCAGCAGGTTTAAGCACCTGGTAAAAAACTATTCAAAAGCTGAATTAAATTAATATATCACTGAATCGGTTTATAAATTCACAATCAGCACGGGGATATTCAATTCATGCCGAACCGTATTGATCGTTTCGCCATAAATAAAATCTTTCAGCCCGGTATGACCGTGAGCACCAATGACAAGCATATCAGCATTGTTTTCCTTTATGATCCGTACAATTTCTTTTGATCGGCGGTTAAAACCTAATATACCCGTAGCCTTATATCCCATTTGCAATAATCGTTGTACATAATGTTCAATATGTTGCTGGTCTGTTCTGGTTTCAAGATCGTCGCTTTCTTTTTCCAGTACCGTTGCAGGTACACTTTCCACTATATGTATCAGTAGAAATGAACTTTCCTTTTTGGCCTGCCCAATGGCATAGGATAAAAGTTTTTCATCTTTTTTACTGAACTCCAGCGCAACGGCAATTTTTTTATACACCGGAACAGCGATCTGTTGCAGGCTGCTTGCTTCAGGATGTAACTCAACAGGAATATCACGTAATTTTTTACTCATAAGCGGGTAGAGAACTGAAATAATAAGTAAAGCTACAAATAACAGTCCTCCGGTTATGATTACGATTTTCCAGAAAATATTATCAGAAGTGAGGAAATAATTTCCCGCCTGTTCAGTCACCATACGAAGATTGAGATAAACGAGTATTGATGTTATTAGCCAAGCCAGTATTTTAGTAAGTGGTTTTATGGAATAGGCCCCCATTGTTTTTTTGTCACTCACAAAAAGTATCAGGGGGATAACGGCAAATCCTAATTGCAGACTTAGTATTACCTGGCTTAGAATGAGCAGGCTGTCAATATTTTTTTCTCCATTAATAAGAATTACGATTACAGCAGGGATAACTGCAATAAGACGGGTCATCAATCTTCTTATCCATGGGTTGATGCGCAGGTGCAGGTAACCTTCCATTACTACCTGCCCTGATAGTGTACCAGTAATGGTAGAACTTTGTCCTGCTGCAATTAAGGCAACGGCAAAAAGAATAGGAGCCAGTTTGGTACCAAGAAATTCATTTAGTAATTCATGTGCTGTTTTAATTTCTGCCACATCTGTTCTTCCTGTTTTAAAAAAAACTGTGGCGGCCAGCACCAATATGGCAGCATTTACAAAAAAGGCAAGGTTCAGTGCAATAGTGCTGTCTATGAAATTTAATTTTAATGCCCTCTTTATTCCTTTATCATCCCGCTTGAATTTCCTTGTTTGTACAAGGGCTGAGTGCAGGTATAAATTATGAGGCATCACAGTAGCTCCGATGATGCCGATGGCAATGTACAATGCTTCGTTGCTGGGAATACCCGGTACAAAACCAGTTGCTACCTCTGCAAGATTGGGCTTAGCTAATATTATTTCTATAAGGAACGATATGCCTATAATGCCAACCAGCGCAATAATAAACGCTTCCATTTTACGCATGCCCAGTCGTTGCAGCAATAGGAACAGGAAGGTATCCAATACAGTAATCAGTACTCCCCATATAAGCGGAAGCCCGGTGAGTAATTGAATACCGATGGCCATGCCCAATACTTCAGCCAGGTCGCAGGCCGCAATGGCAATTTCTGCAAGGCCGTACAAAGCATAATTGATATATCGTGGATAGGTTTCTCTGTTGGCTTGCGCCAGGTCTCTTCCTCTTACAATTCCTAATCTTGCTGATAAACTTTGTAACATCAAAGCCATCAGGTTACTCATCAGCAATACCCAGATTAGTTTATAACCAAACTTGCTGCCACCGGCAAGGTCTGTGGCCCAATTACCGGGATCCATGTAACCTACACTGACCAGGTAGGCGGGCCCAAAAAAGGAAAGTATTCTTCTCCAGCCCGGCCTTCTTGTGCTGGTGGTATCAATACTCTGGTGAACTTCACTTAAAGAAGAATAAGTATGTGAAAGTTTATCCATGATTAACAAAAATGGTTTGAGCTAATTGACCGCTGATGGTAACCGGCAATTGCTTTTGTATTCTTATTTCCAGTGAGTCATCATAACCGAATTTCTTTTTCACTTCCAGTTTAGTGCCTATTGTTATCTTTTTATGCTGAAGTAATTCCAGCAAGGCTGTCGATTGATTAACGACCTGACAAACTATTGCCGGTTTATTAACCGGCCAATCAGCAAGGTTCACCTGCCTGCTATTTTCCATTTTGCCATTGGTATCGGGAATAGGGTCGCCATGGGGATCAAATTTTGGAAAGCCAAGAAATTCATCCAGCTTATCCACCAGTTTTTTACTGCTTACATGTTCCAGGTATTCGGCCACTTCATGCACTTCATCCCATTTGAATTTCAGTTTTTCAGCAAGAAAAAATTCCCAGAGACGATGGCGGCGGATAATACCCAGCGCCACTTTCCTTCCATCCGGGGTGAGCCGGAAACCCTTATAGGGCTGATAATTCACCAGTTTCCTGCTCTTAAGTTTTTTCATCATATCGGTTACGGAAGCCGGTTTGGTCTTGACTCTGTCAGCCAGCTCATTGGTGGTAACATTTCCATCTTCCCCCTGCAAATGAAAGATGGTTTTAATGTAATTCTCTTCGCTGGAAGAATAATTCAACATGGCTAAAAAATAATTTAGACAAATCTAAAAATTTATATTGAAATGACCAAGAAAAATTTCAAATTCAGTGAGAAAGCGGAATGAATTATATTCGGCATTCAAACCCGGTTCATGTTCAGAAACATTTTTTTATCTGCTGCGTTATTATTGGTTTTGGTCAGTTCCTGTACACAAAAGAAGAAGCCTTCTCTTTCGGGAGATGAACCGGTAGACGTACAGGATTTTATTACGTCATTTGAATTGGTGAAACCAACATACGAAATGGCAGACAGCCTGTTGAACAGGAAAGAAAAAGATTCCCTGCTTATCAGTTATAAAATTTTTACCCAATTCATTCCTGATACAGTACTTTTTAAAGTGTTTGGAAAAAATGCAAAGCCAAAACTGTATATATTGAAAAGGGTGGAGGTGGAGAAACAGGAAACCTATCTTTTTGTAAAAGCCATCCTTGCAGAAAAGAAAATTATTTATATCCTAACATTTAATGATGACAATAAATTTGTTGGTTCCATGCCTTTGTTAAAGCTGGATGATAACCCTGCCACTTTGCAGTATTGCGGAATAGACAGGAAATATTCTATTTATATAAATACAACGTTGAAAAAACCTGATGGTTCGGTGAGTGAAGGAAAAGATGTATATGTATTCAATTCCGATGTAAAACAATTCATCCTTATTTTAACTGATGCGCTGGATGACAGAATAAAAGAAGTCATTAACCCCATTGATACGCTTGCAAGGAAAAATAAATTTTCTGCGGATTATACAAGAGATAAAATGAATATAGTTTCTGTTCGTGATGGCATCAGGCCGGATAAAATAAATTTCTTTATTCATTTTGACAGAGATAAGGGTGAATGCACCGGAGAATTGAAAGGAGTGGCTACTTTCAACTCAGCTACTTCGGCTATTTACAGGCAAGGAGGCGATCCCTGTTCTCTTCAGCTTAATTTTACTGCTTCTTCTGTTTCGATAAATGAAATTGAAGCCTGCGGATCACACCGCGGAGTTAAATGTTCATTTGATGGAACCTATCCACGGAAAAAAGAACTTAAAAAGAAAGTAATCAAAAAAAAATCATCCAAATGATCGTTAGTAGTTTGACTTTACTTTAATTATTTTCCCCCCTCATGTGTATAATTCGTCAGCAGCAAGACTTAGATATTCAATTTGTTCACTGTATTTCCTTTAAATTGCGCCCCTGTGTAAAAATCACACATTATGAGTTTCAGACATTTTAAAGTTCCTTACCCTGTTGATGATCGTTATTCCAAAAAGGCTGCTTATATTTCGATGGAGTTTGCCACTCACCAGCCACTTAAAATTTATAGTGGTGGGTTGGGGTTTCTTTCCGGCTCTCATCTGCGCAGCGCTTATGAATTAAGACAAAATCTTGTAGGCATTGGCATTTTATGGAAGTATGGTTATTATGACCAGGCCCGTAACCAGGACCAGACATTGCAAGTGACCTGGATGGAAAAACATTACAGTTTCCTGCAGGATACAGGAATCAAATTTCAGATAACAGTACATGAACACCCGGTATGGGTAAAAGTATTTTATCTTGATCCGGAGATTTTTAAAACGGCTCCTCTTTTTTTATTAAGCACAGATTTACCGGAAAACGATTACGTTTCCCAAACCATCTCTCACCGCCTGTATGATGCTAATGTAGCTACAAAAGTGGCGCAATTCATTTTACTGGGAGTAGGCGGAGCCAAACTGCTTGATGAAATCGGCTTTAATCCCGACCGTTATCATTTAAACGAAGCTCATGGTCTTTCAGCAGCATTTTATTTATATAACAAGTATAATAATGACCTGGAGGAAGTAAAAAAGAGATTGGTATTTACTACTCACACTCCTGAAGAAGCCGGTAACGAGAAACATGATATTTACCTCTGTCATAAAATGAGTTATTTCTGTGGACTCACAGTAGACGAAGTGAAAAAACTTACCGGTAATAATGAGGATATGTTTAATCACTCTTTGGTGGCCCTACGTTTTGCAAAACTCGCAAATGCCGTTTCGCAACTGCATGGCGAGGTTTCAAGAGAGATGTGGAAGAAGTATGAAGGGATCTGCCCGATTATTTCTATTACCAATTCACAGAACTGGCGGTACTGGTCCGATAAGCAATTATATAAATTCATGGAAGAAGGGAACGACTGGGCTTTTGATGACAGGAAAAAACATCTGAAAAAAAGAACCTTTGAAATTGTAGCAGATCAGACAGGTAAAATTTTTGATCCAAATGTTTTTACCATTGTATGGGCCCGTCGGTTTGCCGGATATAAGCGGGCAAGTTTGATCGCTACAGATGAAAAACAATTTGAATCATTGTTGAATGATACCAAATATCCGGTTCAGATTATTTGGGCAGGTAAACCATACCCGGTGGATTATCCTGCCATTTCTGAATTCAACAACCTGGTGCATTTAAGTAAAAAGTATTCCAATGTTGCTGTGATGGTGGGGTATGAGTTGGGCTTATCAAAAAGATTAAAGCAATCATCCGATGTATGGCTAAATAATCCCCGTGTGCCAAGAGAAGCATCCGGCACCAGTGGGATGACCGCTGCCATGAATGGCGCAGTGAATTTCTCTACCGACGATGGCTGGATTCCGGAATTTATTAATCATGGACATAATGGGTTTGTAATTCCCAAAGCTGATTATGAAAATATGGTTACGCATGAGCAGGATGAATATGATCTGCAAAAGTTATACGAGCAACTGGAAAATGAAATACTTCCCTTGTATTATGATCATTATGATACATGGCGTTCCATTATGAAAAACAGTATGAGAGATGTTCGTTTCCAGTTTGACAGTAACCGTATGGCGCATGAGTATTATGAGCTTCTCTATAAATAAAAAGTGATTAAAAAAATTTTGGAAAGCGCAATTGGGAAATTTCAAAATTTCAAGATCAAATCCGCAGACGTTACATTAACCAGATAGAAGCTTACCAACTTATTAATCACTCCCTCTACCAGTGCATCCGGGCAAGAAGCGCCGCTGGTAATTAAAATTTTTATCGGGTGTTTGTTTGGTAAATAGCCGGCGTTAAGCACTTCTTCTTTTTTATGAAAATTGTAATGCAGGATTTCTTTTGCGGACAAAACTTTTTCTTCGTTATTAATAAAGTAAGTAGGAAGTTTTTCTTCACAAAGTTCTACGAGATGAGATGTATTGGATGAGTTGTACCCGCCAACAACAATGGCAAGGTCTGCTTCTGTTTCCAGCATTCCTGTTACAGCCGATTGGTTATCGTTGGTAGCATAGCAAAGAGTATCCCTTGTATCAGCAAATCGTTCTGCCATATTTGAAGCAGTTAAATTGTGTTTGCTGATCATTACCTTTTTTAAATAATCCGCAATAGCCTGTGTGTCGCTGGCCAGCATAGTGGTTTGATTTACTACACCAATCCGTTGAAGATCTTTTTCAATTATAAAATTTTCAGAGAACTGGCCTTTGAATTCTTCATAGAATTCAGCCGGCGATTTTTCACCGGTTATATATTTCGCCAATTGCTTAGTCTGCTGCAAATCTTTTACTACTACGGAAGGAGCTTTTGCTGAAGCATGGGAAAAAGTTGCCCTCGTTTCTTCATGTTTCGGTTTGCCATGAATAATGATAGTATAATTCTCTTTCGCAATCGCCTCGCTTCGGTTCCAGACTTTTTCTACAAATGGACAGGTGGTATTATACTTTTCAGTTTTTATTCCCATCTTCTTCAGCCTTTCTTCCATTTGCAGCGTGGTACCGAAAGCAGGGATGATAACAATGTCATCAGACGTAATTGTTTCAAAAGGAATAAGCTGGTTTCCGTAGTTATCCTGAAGAAATTCTACTCCATGACTTTGCAGGTCGGCATTCACCTGCGGGTTGTGGATCATCTCGCTTAACAAAAAAATTCTTTTGCCGGGATTTTCTTCCACAGTCCTGAAAGCAATTTCAATGGCATTTTCCACGCCATAACAAAAACCAAAGTGACGGGCAAGATAAATCTGCAACGGTCCAAAGTCAAGCAGGGTAGGGGTAAAGTCCCTGCCTGCCGGCAAGGCAGGTTTTTTCATCTTATCTTCCTCCTTCCGCTTTTTTTTAATAGCAGAAATGAGAGGACTCCGGTAAATGATAGGAACATCGAAACTTTTCATTGAACAAAGATAGTTGGAAAGAAAGCACATCTTTTTTCAACAATAATTGGGAAAAGAGTAACCGCTCATATAACAAACCTTTTGATGTAAATGGAATTATTCAAAAGGCCTTAATTTGCAGATTCATCATTGGTTATTATCACACTAACATATTTTATATGAAAAATTTTTTGTTTACCGTCATCTCATGTTCAATTATTTTATTTACAAACGCCCAGCAGAGTAATTCTTTAACTGCTAAAGATTATCAACAGGCAGAAAGCTTAATGGGATACAACACGCAGCAATTAGTAGATCGTGGCAATGTTTCGGCTAACTGGTTGCCCGGTGACAAATTCTGGTATCGTACACTCACAGCAGATGGCAGTGAATTTATATTGGTAGATCCTTCAAAAGGAAACCGCTCTTCAGCTTTTGATCAAAAAAAATTAGCCGCTGCACTTTCCACCGCAAGCGGCAGAACTTATAAAGCTTCCATGTTGCCATTCCAATCCTTCAGTTTTTCTGCTGATGGTAAATCAATCATGTTTCGTGCCGATAACAAACAATGGAAATGTGATCTGCTTAATTATGCC